>JAZDIE010000099.1:0-5392 GCA_043805295.1 Pseudomonadota bacterium | reverse complement strand
GGTTCCTCAGTAGCTTCAATAACTAACGAATATTGTAAATCAATCACGTTTCTTACCTCCCTTCTCATCTATCCCAGCCGCTTTTAGTATGGCATGACAAGTTCCAGTAGGAACCTCCTTTGATCCGTGATAGTCAAGTCGGATCAATCTGTTCCATCCTATTTTCCCATAATATCTTATAGAACCCTTATTCCTTAATAATCTTAAAACCGCTCTTTTCAAGCAATTTAATAAGTTCGCTGAATTTCATTTGTAAACCTTTCGATAGCGCCAGAATAAAAAGGTTCAGAGGTTTAAAATTGAAAAAAGGGTCAGGGCTAATGCCCAGCCTCCCCATAATACCCGGAATGATATTTATAATAGTACCTGTAATACCCCTCACGCTTGCTATCAACCCTGTTGAGCACAACCCCTATTAGATTCCCCTTTGCCAGTCGTAGCTGATCCAGCGTTTTTTTAACCAGTTCACGGTTCATATGACCGGCCTTGACAACTAAAAGCACACCGCTTACCTGCGAAGAAAGCAGCGCCGCGTCACTTGCCGGCATGACCGGCGGGGTGTCTATAATAGTAATATCAAAATGTCTTATAAGAAACGACAAAAGAAACGACATTCGATCAGAACCCAGCAGCTCGGAAGGATTCGGCGGCGGCTTGCCAGACGGCAGCAACAAAAGCTTTGGAGAGCCTGTGTCAATAATTGCAGCGTTAATAGTACGTTCCAGGTATGGAGTATACTCTTCTCCTATTATCGCCTCTTTATAGAGCCGCCGAAAATCAATAAGATCAAACGATTGCCGGTCATAATCAAGATCTGTATGTTCTGAAAAAAAGAACTTCCCTTTCTTTATCTGTAACGCAACACGTAGACCTTCAAGCATATGCAATGAAAGAATCCCCTTGAGATCATCACTCCTAATGAAACCCATATTAAGCAGCGTAAGGCAAAATCTTTGGCCAACATCCCTATGCCTGCTCATGGCGAGCTGCGACTGTTGCTCAGTAATTAGTTTATTCTGTATAAGTATTGCGGCTATATTCTTATCTTCAGACCGGTTAAGCCAATTGAGATCAACAATCTCTCCATTAGAAAAAACAACCTCAACTTCGTCTTGCTCGCCGGACAATTTAAGTATGCCGGTTCTTTTTTGCATAAAAAGTAGCCGAAAGAGGTCGCTTGTGCTGAAATCATCCATTGTCCCGTTTTTTACATCAGTCCCAAAGACATCTGTAAGTATTCCTGTGACGCCCGGTGATTGCATATCCACAAGCTTGCTCAATGTCGGCCTGCGCAAGTCTGCGTCAACCATTAAGACAGACTTCCCTGCCTGAGAAAGCGTATAGGAAAGGTTGGCCACAGTTGAGGTCTTCCCTTCGGATTCGCCTGTGCTGGTCACGACCAAAGAGTTAAAATCCTTTTCCACAAAAGAGAAGTGAAGGTTAGTTCTCAGTGTGCGAAAAGCCTCGGCAAAACGAGAGTGGCTGGGATAGTTTTTCAAAAAAAGTGTGGCTAAGGATTTAGCGCCCTTCTTATTTTTGACTATCTTGCTTTTTTTCATATTAAGCCACTTTCTGAGTCAATACTTTTTCAAGAATTAAATTTTCAGTTGAAATATTAAAAATATCAGCCAAAGAATACCTTTCCACAGCATCAAGCACCTCTAACCCGATCATCTTGCCAGATGCATCAAGGTCAATATTTAAACCTTCCTCAATTTCTAATGTTCGATAAACATCTTTTTCTTGTAATCGAATATAGAGGGCATCAATCTCATTGTCGTATTCTATTTTCACAAATTATTTTCCTTCTGTTGTTGAACACACCCCGTCTGCTTCGCAGCCACCCCTCTTGTTAGAGGGGAATAATAGGTTGAGCTTGTGACCCATAAAACAACGCCATCAAATGTTCTCCATGTCAGGGATAACCGTCAATACCGGAATCCCCAGGTAGCGCTCCACATCTGCCTCTGTCCGTAAAGACCGGTCTATATACTCGATCAGAAAAGCAAACCCCACTCCAATTACAGTCCCAGCAATAAGACTTAAAATAAAATTCTGCCTTTTTTTAGGCCTTATTGGCGCAAGTGGAACAGTGGCCTGCTCAACAATACGGATATTGGAAACATCCGTATTCCCTGAAATATTCGTCTCTTTTACCTTTACAAGCAAGGTGTCATACAGCTTCTGATTGGTCTCCACATTTCTCTGTAAAATAATATATTGAAGTTCACGCCTGTTGGTGTCAAGGGCATCGTTTTCAAAATCGTCCACGGTCTGAAGAAGCACAGCTTCCTTGGCGTTAAGAATTTTTCTCTGAGCCTCCATGTTGTCCAATTCTTTTTTAAGCTCCTCGTTCAGTTTTTCCCTTATATTATCGATCTGTGTCTCTACCTGCTGTATCTTGGGATGCTTTTCCTTGAATATCCTGGCAAGCGTTGTATGTTCCACCTCTGCCGAAAGAAGCTGGCCGTATAAACTCTCAACAACCGGATTTTCAATAAGAGATCGCACACGCAGAACATCCCCTTTTGCGCTCATCGTACGCCGCAACTCAGCCAACCTTGCGTCAATCTCCAGCCTTTTATTTCTTGTTTCCACATAAACGTCATTAAAATCCTGCATCTTTTTTGTAAGCACATTTTGTTTCTCTTCCACGGAAAAAAGCTTTTCCTTTTGTTTATAGGCCAGGAAATCTCTCTCTGCATCTTCAAGCGTCTTTTTAACCCTGTAAAGCTGATCTGTCATCCATTTTAACGTACTCTGAGAAGAGGCAACACGATTTTCGACATTAAACTCGATATAACCCCTGGCAAGCGTGTTTGCTATATCACTTGCCAATTTGGGGTCATGATCCTCTACATTTATCTTAAGAAGCCTTGTGTTGCGAACCTGCTCAATCTTGATCTTTCCCTCTAATGACTTTATGGTCTGATCAAGCTCCTCTTCTGGTGTAAAAACACGACGACTAATGCCTAATAACAAGCGAATGTTCGCCTTTAACTGGGTTAAAAACGAACCCCAAAAACCAACTTCCAGCGTCCGATCCTTTGTCCGTTGATCCAAATTCAAATTCTTTATCACCTTTTCCAGCACCGGACGTGAAGTAATAATCTTAAAGTGGGTATTGAATGTGAGGGACTGGGAGGCATAGTCTCCATAGTTTACGCTTTCCCCTATTAATGGAGATGACATCTCCTCTCTCTCAATTGCCATTGTGGAAGTAGCCTTGTATATCTTTTTTGTTAAAAAGCTAAAAAGCATAGCAAGTGTGACAACAATCACAATAAACGCAATCACCAGCGCCTTATGCTTTAAGATGATCGCCCAGTAATCTGAAATATTTGGCAACTCAAATTCTTCTATTATATCATTCTCTCTATCAACAGTAGTCATCCTACAACCACGCCTCCGGCACCTGTACCAGGTCGCCTGGTTTCAACTCCACATCAGGGGACTTCCCCTTTTTTACATCATCAAGGTCAATCCTTATGATCACCTGCTTACCATCCTCCTTGCGGACAATCCTGGTACGGTTGGGCGCCGCAAATTTATCAAACCCGCCTGCCATAATACACGCGTTCAAGGCAGTAAGACCAGACTGATAATCATACACGCCTGGGCTTTTTACCTCCCCCTCCACATAGACCTTTGATTCTGTAATACTAAGGGTCTTTTGAAGCGGAATATAGATCACATCCCCTGATTCAAGCGCAAGGTTGGCGCTCATATCCCCCTTATCAAGGAGCTTTGCCAGATCAATACTAATAGGATCCTGCTGCGCAACCAATTCGGCAACGTCTTTCCCTTGGCTTACCTTGTCTGTGGAGCCTCTAAGCAAATAAGCCACATTCCCTCGCTCAGGAAGAACTCCTCCGGCCTGGGCAATAAGCTCCATCAATGTCGCCCTTGATGCTGTCTCAAATAAGCCAGGATTTTTTACTGCGCCTGAGATATAGTATCTGAGACTGTGGTATTCCTTTATTTGCACATGAACCTGAGGATCGACAAAATAATCCCTGGACAAGGGTTCCTTAATACGCTGTTCAAGCTCGCTAAGCGTAAGGTTTTTTACGTTCAACGGCCCTAAAAAAGGCACATTTATTTCCCCATCTGCTGAAACCACAAGCTCTACCTCAGCCTGTTTTTCTCCGCCAGCATAGATACTCATTGCCAGAAGATCGCGCGGCCCTATCCTATAGTCATAATCCTTAGCTAAAGCAGAATAAGCTGACAGAATAAGGAAAAGCAGAAAAATAATCCCTTGGATAGGCTGAAGGCTGAAGGCTGAAGGCTGAAGGCTATGCGTTTGGGGTTTTTGTATGTTCATAATTTATCTCTGATAGAACCAAGCGCCGTTTCCCACAGCAAAAAAGGGGAAAGCCAAACTTTCCCCTTTTTTGCTTCACAACAATGATTATATACATAGCGTCATAAGACATAGCGCAAGGCGCGACGCAGGCGAGGAGTGAGGCGTACTTCCTGTACGTTGCAACGACGAGCCAAGGAGTAACGCAGCGATCTGCCTTAGACGGCTATGTATAGCAAAAAACCAGCTACTCTCCCATCTTATGTTCAAACGCAGCCTTTGCCATTACAAATTCGTTGTTATAATCTCTGCCAAGTATGTTCGAATTGCGCTCTTCATACCCAGCGCCTACAGATATCGTAAGATCCTCCATTACCATATAGCCGATATCTCCGGAAAAAGTATAGGTATCGTCATTCCTCGCCTCTGTAATCCCTGCCGAGGTAAGACCAGTCTCTGTCTCATAATCGCTATTCTGGTAAGACCCATTGATATTTACAGGAACTTTTTCCATAAACACATGACCAGCAGCAAGGGTGAGCCGGTTTGTTGTATAGTACGAATTCCCAATCCCCTGATCATTGAAATTCTGACTTGCAAAAAGCGACATATATGATCTTGCCTTTTCCGGAGCCTCAGGCATTTGTCCTGATATGCCTGCCTTGTAGGTAAGAGAGTCCATATCCTGGACACTCTCGGTATCAAACTCCCTGTCCTGATATCCGACCCCTGCCTCTGCGGTAAGGTAATTGAACTGTTTTTTCATGATCAAATCAATCTCGTGTGAGCAGTAATTGGCAGTAGCCTTATTATAATCTCTTTCCCAGTATTGGTATTCGCCGGTCAAGGAAGCAGTTTCATTCAACATATAGGTCAGGTCAACGATCCCCTTGTGCTCGCTTGAATCTTCCAGTTCAGACTTGGAATAACTGGTTTCTGTATTCTGGTACCTGAACATGGTGCCTACGTTTTCGGTTATCTGATGAGATAACGACGGAGTCAGCCTGTTAATGGTATATTTTTCCGGTGTTGCTTCATTAGTATTAGCATCTGATTGACCAGGGTCGCGTGTCTTGTTCAACGAAT
>JAZDIE010000098.1:0-6604 GCA_043805295.1 Pseudomonadota bacterium | reverse complement strand
TAGAACGGTTGAGGCTATTTCCGACCTTGCAATCCTTAAACTCCTTAGAAAAAAGGCGTTGCTGATTGAATCCTTGCAGCAATTCGAGAAGGTTGTAGAAATGATGAAGTAGCGCCTGAACGAAAGTTCAAGGCCAATTCTGCTAAAAAGTGACTAAAGTTGATGAAGTCATAAAGATTATTTTTATGTCATTTCGAGCGAAGCGAGAAATCTCTGAATTTGCAACTTTAGTCACTTCATTCTCTGCCGTATTGATGCATTTAAACGAGGAGAAATTGAGACAGTTCACAGGGAATCTTTAATCCCCTAAAAATATTTTAGGTTATATAAAAAAACAAAAAAACATTTTATGCTGTTTTATAAAAAAAATTGCTCTTGGCGCTATCCGCCTTTGTGCATTACCTGTCAGATATTATCTGTAACTACTCGAAATTATTTATTTTATATTAAACGGCTCCGCAAACATAGATTTGCGGTATCAATATTGCTTGATACTGTATCAATTTACCACTACACCAATAAAGGAGCGTCACTCTTCCTCTTAAAAACTTAAGTATTTTCCTCTTAATCCGATCTTATTATCTAACGATGAAGATAGACTTCATCTATAAAAAAGTTTGCAGGGCAAGCAAGAGCAGGTAAGATATATAAAGATTCTATTAGATAGAGCAGGACGTTCTTAGCATAAAAAAGCGTTCTGCTGCTGGCTTCCGAAAGCTGGAGACATCCAAAGGATTATCCTTAATGTTGTATTCAAATAGAAATAATCTCTCAGCCCGATATGGTTTTTCTCTGTTTGAGATCGCGATTGCTATGTTTATCTTTGGAATCCTGGCTAGCGCAGGAGCCAGCCTTATAAAACCGCTAATGGAAAGAAAGCTCAGAAATGAGACTGTTGACTATCTGAATCAGGTCAAAGAAGCGGCGATAACATTTGCGGAAATCAATGAAAGACTGCCATGGGCTGACACTAATAATGACGGGTGGGAAAATTCCGGCGCCACAGGCGCAACACCGCCATATGGTATCTTGCCTTACTTAACTCTTAACGTTCCGCCTGGCAATTCTAATTTTGGAACGATCAGATATAGAATAAATACAAACCTAAGCAACCCTACTAAAGCAGCAAACTGTAACGCCCTTCGGACTATACCATTTGGGGCAGGCGCTCCGGCCTTATCATTGGTTGATTACAATGGCGCAACCACATCGTTTCCTGTAGCCGCGATCTTTATAAGCAGCGGCGTTAAGGATGTCGACAGCGACGGAATAACTAGCGACGGCAATCTTTTTGATAGGGTTACTACTGGCACCCACCAGGGAAACAATACAAACGGCATTCCCAATTATATCAAAGATCCTTCTATTGACGACATTGTTGTATATATCACAGGCAACGAATTATGCGGCCACCTATGCCCAAATCCATACTTAACAGTCACCAACGGCCCTACGACCAACCCCGTGTGGGTGCGAAACGTAACCCAAGGCGTTGACATAGGAAGCGTCGCAATAGGCACCACATTATCCTATATGGTAAGGGCAGGAGATCTAATCCAAATTCGAAATTTACCAAACGGCACTGGTGCTGATATTATTCCAACAAGCCCTGCGCCTGATATTCCTCCTTCTACTTGTACCATGCCCGGCACTTCTTTGACTATTACTGTGCCGTAGCACACAAGGTATCAGTTTTCATTAGCCATAATTTTCCTTCAGTTGTCGCAGTGTTTCCTCCAAAAATGGGAGCCGCTGTTTATCTTTGTGGTCTCTTGAGGCTTTCTTAAGTTCGATTATCATCTCAATATCCAGAACCTTAATTATGTGACCTCTAAAGCTAACATCTACGAAATATCCTGTTCCGTGTGTATTTTCTTCAACGAATAATCAACACAATAACGTAGATCCCTGAGATATGCCTCCCTTGTCCCGATCCGGTCTTCTTGCATACACATTGGGCATGTGATAACTATGATAGCATAGTATTTTCCATTTTAAATAACTTTAGGCACTTTAAACTTTAGCTCACTTTAGGCACTTAAAAGGAGATTGAGGGGGATTTTAGCTTTTATATCGTTTTGCTTAGGCATATTTTTCAAAAACCTAAAAAGTGTTATAGATTTTTCAATCCATCTTGCAGCAATATCATAATTATGAAACTGACAAGCTTTCAAAATATTGTTACATCATTGAATACGGCCAGGGTAAAGTATATTGTCGTCGGAGGGATGGCGGTAGTAGCCTATGGATACGGAAGGATGACTTATGACCTGGATTTGGTTATAGCTCTGGATCGAGAAAACATACTAAAAACATTTTCCGCTCTTTCGAATATGGGATATAAACCCAGGGTGCCTGTCACACCTGAACAGTTTTCAAATCGAGATATCCGAGAAGGGTGGATCAGGGATAAAGGTATGCAAGTGCTTAATCTCTACAGTGATGAGCATAGGACAACTCCAATCGATATTTTTGTCTACGAACCATTCGATTTTGAGAAGGCTTATAAAGATGCCTTACAAGAAGAAATCCTTCCAGGCCAAACAGTACGATTCATTGACATATACACACTGATCCGGCTGAAAGAAAAATCCGGTCGGGCAAAAGACATCGATGACGTTCTACATCTAAAGGAACTGATATACGATGAACCAGAATAGAACTGAGACTGATTTAAAGATTAGTGCCTGGGAGTGCGATTGGAAGGCTGATAGACGTTTCCACCTGCAGCATTTTCGATCTCTACCGCTTCGGGAAAAAGTACAAGTAATTGAAGAAATGTGTGAACTAGCCGATTTTTTTAATCAATTGAGAACAAAAAGAATAGGTGTCGTAAAAAAACAAACCAAAGTATCCCCTAATGGCTGTTAAAGATTTCCTCCAGGACGGACGAAATTAAGAAAAAAGCCTGGCGAATATTAATAGAATAAAGGCTATATTGTGTTTGTTTTTCTGTGTGAAGCGGAGACAATGCTATGAAAACTAAAACATTGATGTCGCTTATCTTGATTCTTGCCCTACTATCGGCCATGCTGATCGCGTGCGGCCCACCTGTTGAAGGCGAAACAACAGGGGATGAAACCACCACAGGTGATGGAGAATCAGGTAATGAAGAATCAGATACAGGCCCAAGCTCTATTCCAACAAAGATAACCATTGTAGCATCCTTTCCCACAATCAATATCGGAGGCGCTACTTCTACAATAACAGCGATAGTGACTGATGAAAACAACGCAGTGGTGGAAAACGCCACAGTGATTTTTGCAACCACACTTGGGTTTATATCCCCTGGATCTGACACTACTGGCAAAGACGGCGTGGTCTCGACTACCCTGACAAGCGGAGATACCACTGGAACGGCCACAGTAACGGCTACCACCGGTGGAGTGACCGCTACTGTAACAGTGGTATTTGCTGCCTCAGCCGGGCATTTATCAGTTTCTGCCTTCCCCACTACAATTAACGCCGGAGGATCAACCTCGACAATAACGGCGATAGTGACTGATGAAAACAATGCTGTGGTAGAAGGCGCAACAGTTCTTTTTGGAACTAATCTTGGCCGCATTTCTCCGAGGTCTGACGTTACCGACGAAGACGGCGTAGTCTTGGCTACCCTGACAAGCAGCGCAAACTCCATCGGAACAGCCACGGTAACGGCTACTACCACAAACGGCTTGCAGGCAAGCGTAACAGTCACCATTGTCGAGGCTGTCACAGAAGACACAACACCCGCTCCAGCGCATATAATCATAAGCGCCTCTCCAACAACCATTGAAGCAGGTGGGGCTTCCTCAACTATAACCATCACCGCGCTTAACTCGGCAAACTCGGTTCTCCCGGGTGTAGTTGTCTCTCTTACCACAGATCTGGGCATATTGAGCGCAAGCTCTGTAACCACCGAAGACGAAACCGGCTCAGCTACAGTTACACTTACCAGCCGCGATATAACCGGCACGGCCACTGTGACAGCAAGAACCACAAACGGCTTGCAGGAAAACGCGCAGATCACAATTATCACAACCCCGTCAGAGGAGGTGGAAACCATCCCATCCTCGATCAAGCTTGAAGATGTTGATCCCACACAAATCTATATCCAGGGGAGCGGAAACACAGAGACAGCAATCATTACATTTTCCGTGCAGGACGCGGTCGGCAATCCTGTTACAGGCGAGGCGGTACAATTCGTCTTGCAAACAGACAGAGACGGGGGCGAAAGGCTTGTCCCATCATCAGCCTTTACAGATGTAAACGGAATGGCAACCACACGGTTACAAGCCGGCACAAAGGCAAAGGCCGTGCAGGTTATCGCGTATTGCAACGAATCGCTCTATGCGATCACCCCTGCCATAACAATATGTTCTGGCCCACCTGAAGGGTTGCACCTGAGCCTTACCCGCACACATGGAAATATCATCGGATTGCTGGAAGACGGGATTACAGACACAGCCACGCTTAATCTGGCTGACCTTTATTCAAACCCTGTGCCTGACAACACAGCAGTGGAATTCCAGATCGAGTATGCAAAGATCCAGGAAGGATCTGTATCCGGAGGCGACGGCGCTGTCTCACGGGAGATCATTACCCAGTTCCCCAGGCCCACAGGCGGAGACCCGGTGCATTTCTGGGCTGAGACAAACTCAGGGGCATATGCCCATATAACCGCGCTCTGGGTATCTGGAGATACCATCTATGCAGGCACAGACGGAGGCGGGGTGTTTCGAACCAAAGACGCTGGCAAAAGTTGGGATAATATCGGCAGGCCCAGAGGTTATGCCGAGGGGGGAGGCGGTCTGTGGGGAACGTACATAAACGACATAACCGTAAACACCGGCTCTGGGTTGTATGATCTCATGGTTGCCACAGAGGATGGGGGGGTATTATATAGCTCAACAGAGGGATCGTTATGGACCGACTTCGGAAGCATGAGCGACCGTCAGATTGATTATATCTCATACCCAACACAAAGCGCCCTGACATATTATCCTATTAACTGGAGAAGCAGAATCAGCGTAGTCAATGCGGCCGGCGCTAGTCCAATTGATTGGCGTATTAATGGGAATGTCTTTCAATCATTGACCGCAGGCAACTATACCATAGAATACGATATAGACTACGGCATGCCGTCGTCTCCTCCGACCTGCACCGCGAAAAAAATCAGGCGTTATAACGATAGCTGCTACTACGCTATATTCAAGGGGAATGGGCTTTACCGGTACACAAAAACCGGAAAACACTGGGATGCGTTTAACACAGGGTTGCCCTCAACAGATATTTCCACAGTAGCCATTGTGGGAAATTCAATCTATGTAACAGTCAGCCCTGAGGAACAGGTCTATAGCTCTGTGTGCCGTGAAACCGACCCCCCTGCCTTTACAGTCATGGGAAGCCCCTTGCCTCTCTCCTTTAACGACACATATGTCCTGGGCACTGACATCTACTATGCGACCACAAATCAAATAAGAAGGCTGTCAACAACATCCAACACATGGACAGTTATTTCCGACACTAATGCAACTATAGACTATCCTGACAATATTACCAGGGTATTGGCTATGGACGCAAATACCATTTTTGCCGCTACCAACGAAGGATTGTACAGGTTTGAAAACAACGCAGGCTCATGGGATGTATATCCTCTCAATGTCTGCAAGGAGATATCCATACTCTCTGCGGACATCTCCTCCATCACCCTCTCATATCCCTCGGATAAAAATATGGCAAACACAAAGATTATAGTAGATAACGAAGAAATCCCAACAACCGGCTATTCGTTCAGTAACAATGTTACCATCTCACTCAACACTGCCATCCAGGCAGGTTCTACTGTAGAGGTCTCCTATACGCTCAAGGCGTATGAATCCGCGCTTTACGGCTCCGCTCCGCAGGAAAAGGGCTACGCCCTTTACTATGACAACCAAAAGCTATACTTCGGCGCAGACAATCGGAAGGTCTTTTGTCTGGAGAACCCAACCGAGGCGTCAAAAAATAACATCCTACCTAAATTGCGGGATATATCAGGTAGTACCACAAGAATATCTCCGGTTGTTTATCGCACCCAGGAGGAGATGTTTTCCGGCTCTACCAGGATAACGCTGCTTCATGATTCCGACGGAAACGGCTATTATGACAACGGACCTGTAGCTATAGCAAACGGCGGGGCATGTGTAAACTTTCTTGCAATAGTCTGCGATCAAAATGGCAGACCTGTCGTAGGTGAATCAGCGGTCACAATTTCAACATCAGTGGGAGAGGTTAACGGCGCTATTGAGTATACATACGATGAGTGCCAGTTGTACTGGCCGACACAGTTTAGTTTCCAACTGTGCGACGATGATCCGGCAACAGTGAATGATACCCCAGCAGGGGAAGTAACTGTCAGCGTGACAGCGGAAAACGGTGACGAAGACACATCAATCAATGTAAGTGTTCAATGATGGCTTTGCACTTAACCGATTCGTAAAAAGTTTCAGGTGCAAGGCGCGCGAGCTGGGGAATGGCGAGGCGTACTTCCTGTACGGTGAGCCATTCCACAACGAAGCGCAACGCAGCAGATGGACTTTTTACGAATCGGTTACACTTACTTTCCTATCTTCGAAATAAGATC
>JAZDIE010000097.1:0-3659 GCA_043805295.1 Pseudomonadota bacterium | reverse complement strand
CTCATACTTCTGGGGGCCCTGGCCGCCCTAATGTGGGGAATTATCGGGCAGGTCAATTTTTGGAGCCATTCAAAAGACTCCCCCATACCCCATACAACGAACAAGGTATTAAAGAAAATAACTAGGACCACTGCGCAAGGCGACCGGTCTTGATCTTAATATGGAATTGAATAATGGCTGCCCCAAAACCTCGAAATTTGATTTCCCGCTCTTGCGCAAATCTCTCCAAAATCCAAAATCCAAAATCGTGCCTGACCGGAATTTTCCTTAACGTACTAGATAGGAACGGTCAGGCCACAATCCAGACACTCTTTCCTCTATTGGTCTTACTGCTCTTTGCCATCGTATTTGCCTACCTGCTGCCAGAACTATCAACCACCCATGCCCTCGCGCTCGGGGGGGGCATCATCTTCTTAGTCGTCTGCCTGGTTAACACAGGAGCCGCGCTTTACCTCCTTATATTCTCCATGCTCCTGAGCCCTGAGTTTGTGGTTGGAACTACTAAGGGGGCTGGCTCGCTAGGGCGCGAGATCAGTCTTAGGATCGACGATTTCCTGTTGCTTATATTGGGGTTTACCTGGCTTGCAAAGATGGCGATAAACAAGGATTTAGGCCTGTTCGTGAGGACTCCCATTAACAAGCCCATCGCCTATTATCTTCTTGCCTGCCTTACCTCCACCCTGCTGGGCTCTCTGTTTTTAAAAGTAGACCTCACAACCGGTTTTTTCTTTGTCTTGAAGTACTTTGAATATGTGTTTATCTACTTCGTAGCGGCCAGTCATGTTAAGACCCGAAAACAGGTAAGTTATTACATATGGGCTATAATTATTGTCTGTGCCATTACCTCGTTTATAGGGATCACCCAAATTCCAGGCAGGGTCTCAGCCCCATTTGAGGGAGAAATGGGGGAACCGAATACTTTTGGGGGTTATCTTGTCTTTATAATATGCATAACTGCCGGTTTCCTGCTGACAACCAAGTCACTGCGATCCCAACTGATTTACGGAGTTCTCATGCTCCTCTTCTTTATACCACTCTTTTATACCCAGTCCAGGGCTTCATACCTCGCCGTGATCCCTGCGTGCCTCGCGTTCGTGTGGCTATCTGATAAGAGGCGCTGGGTTCTAATCGCCCTCGTCTTGGGAGTTGCCCTTCTTCCGTTTGTGGGCCCTAAAGAGGTGAAGGAAAGGGTAGAATATACCTATTCGGGACGATTCGACCGGGGGATGGAGGTGGCAGGCATTCAGCTTGACACCTCAACCACCGATAGGCTGACAAGCATGATATCTGTGATCGGGGACTTCCCCAGGCACCCCTTTTTTGGCTTCGGCATAACGGGCTATAAATTTTTTGATGCACAGTATTTTAAGGTGCTCATTGAAACAGGGATTATTGGGTTCTTGTTTTTTGTTGTTCTGATGTCAAGTATATTTAGGCTGACTTACCATAACTATAGGACCGCCTCCGACCCCCTTGAAAGAGGCCTTTGCATGGGCTTCCTGGCCGGCTTTGTCGGGCTGCTATTCCATGCATTAGGCGCAAATACCTTCATTATTGTACGAATAATGGAGCCCTTCTGGTTCGTATTGGCAATCGTAATCGTTCTTCCTGACCTGAAATCTGAAGCGCCTGTCCAAAAGCCCGGTGCAAAGACCGTAAGTTCTTTGACCAAGACCCCTTAGTCCTTTTCTTTGCCACTGACCGCGGAAGAATAGGCTCCCTATTCCAGTTATTGAAAAATAATCTCATGGATAGATATCAAAAGAATCTAGCCAAATCCCTTGAACTTATCGAAACATGCTTCAATTTGAAAGAAGCCTATCTGAAACAGCTGTATCCAGGAGCCTCTCAGCAGGATATAGATAGTATGATATACGGAGGAATTCTTTCGAGGAAAAAAAGGCAGTGGAAATCGCCAAGAGCCTCATCGAAACCCTAAAAAAATTGTGTCTTGTCTTTAATGAAGCACAGGTGAAGTTCTGTCTAATAGGAGGACTTGCGGTCGGAATTTTGGCAAGGCCGCGCGCCACTGAAGATATAGACTTGCTTGTATTGATTGACGAGAACCAGACAGAGACAATTGCTAAGTTGATAAGGGATAATTTTGAAGTCATCCAGGATCATAATTTAATGCGTTTCAAACAGACGACTGTTTGGAGAATAGTCATTAAAGATACTTTTACGAACGATAACGGTCTTGTGATAATTGATCTGGTTCTTGCGGATAATGAGATTTATCGGACAGCAGTCCTGGATGTTATTACAATACAGGTCGATAAAGTTGATATACCACTCGTAAAAGCAGAAAATCTTATCATTATAAAAAGGCTTTCGAATCGCCCAAGGGATCTGCTTGATATCCAGGCAATAGAAGAAAGTATTGATAGGGCTTAGTCCATTTCACCGGGGTAGCTCCCCGTGGAAGAACCGGGACAGGCCGGTAGATGGTACTGGGGTGAGAGATATATTACATGTCTGATATAGTGATTAAGGTTGAAAATTTATCAAAACAGTGCCGCTGGCCACAGCGATGGACAGTAATGGCCGTTGCCCTTGACAGTCGACCTGTTTATGGACTAAAATTCAAAACTCCTGACCTCTGGCAAATAAATGTTTGATTTTACTTGACATGGGTGCAAATATAGCGTAAATTGAAATGCAACAAATCAGGAGGTATTTGCTGTGCTTCAAAGCTATATTCCCTTCCTTCCCGAGGGTGCCAAACCAATAAACAACCATGTGGCAATTTATCGTCATGATGAAAAAATAGAATTTTTTACAGCATCAGGCCCAATATACTCTTGCAAGGAAAGTGATCTGTATGGGCTTCGACTGGCTCAAGGGATTATCGTCACACACACAGCCACAACTGCAGTCGAAATCGCCAAAGCATTAAATATCAACAGAACCACTGCATATCGAAACCTTAACAGGTATCAGCAAGACGGGCCTGCTGCCCTGATCACCGACAAAAAAAGCAACCGCAAAGGTTACAAACTTAACGGAAAGGTTAAACAGCAAGTACAAAAACTTCTTAACGGAGGCTATTCGTTAAAAGCAGCGGCAAAGCAAGCCGGTATAACTGAAGGCTGTATCCGCTATGCAATAAAGAAAGGCACGATAGTAAGGAAGAGGCAACAGGATGAAAAGCTGGAAACACACCAGAGACTCAAAAGCACTTCAGAGCGCTCAACAGAAGATAATAACTGTGCCATTGGGATCGGTGCCAAACGCGAAGCAGAACGTGTTCTGTCAAGTATCGGCAAAATAATTGAGGCAACTCCTCATTTTAGCGCCAGCGAAGGGGTTCGACATGCTGGTGTGCTGCTGTCACTGCCGGCATTAGCAAGAGTTGGCCTTTTGGAAGCCGGGAGAAAGGCATACGGTGCCCTTCATAAAGGCTTTTATGGCTTACAGTCGGTTTTGCTGACATTATCGTTTATGGCTCTTTTGAGAATCAAAACGCCTGAGCAGTTAAAAAGGTGCAATCCCGGCGAACTGGGCATTGTTTTGGGCCTTGATCGCGCACCTGAGGTAAAGACGCTGAGAAAAAAGCTGAAGGAGATGGGATTACGCAATAAAGCCGGTGAGTTTATATCATTTTTATCTAAGAGATGGGCCGATCAAGATAAAGATGTAATCGGATTCGCATATGTTGA
>JAZDIE010000096.1:0-9711 GCA_043805295.1 Pseudomonadota bacterium | reverse complement strand
ATCTTTGGAATTGCCTCTTTTTCCAGCTTTTCGTAATCAAGCGGCTTGGTCAGAAAATCGTTTGCTCCGAGCTGTGTCGCTTTTTCTATTGAGGCTTTGTCTGTGGCCCTTCCTGTAATTATGATAACCTTTATGGTTTTGTCGATCTGCTTGATCTTTTCCAGGACATCAAAGCCGTCCATTCCGCTTGGGTCCAACATCACATCAAGCAATACCAAGTGCGGCCGGACTTTTTTGATAAGATCAAGCGCTTCTTCTCCGGTTGATGCGCCGTATGTCTCGTACCCCCTGTTACGGAAAAATTTACATAACGATACCTGAATCAATTCCTCGTCGTCAACCGCCAGTAGTTTTATCATCGCTCTTTCTCCCAGGTGTAGGCATAGGAAACACGGCTGTAAACCTGCTCCCCTTGCCAAGCTCGCTTTCAAGATCGAGTCTCCCGCCAAAAGTCTTTACAATGTTATCGATAATATACAGCCCCATCCCCATTCCATCTTTTTTCGTGGTATAGAATGCCCCGAACACCCGCTTCAGGTTTTCTTTGGGAATTCCAGGGCCAGTGTCTTCCACAGCGATACGAACCGTAGTTTTGTCAGTCTCGCCTTTTATTGTAATTTTCCCTTCCATCCCTTCCATCGCCTGACAGGCGTTCCTGATAAGGTTCAGGAATATCTCCTCAAAATGCACATAATTTCCATGAATAGCAGGGATTCCATCATGCATATCTTTTATGATCTCAATCCCCCGCAATTTTCCTTTCAGCCCATCTTTGGCCATTTCAATGGAATCGTCTATGATTTTGTATAGGTTTACGAATTCCACGTGTCCGGGTTTGGCAAAGTCATTTAATCGCGCGACTATTTCATTCGATCGTTTTGCGTATTCCTTTGTCTTGACCAAAAGATAATTAATGTCAGGATCGGTGTCAATTTTTTTGATCCGCATCTCTTCAATAAGGTTGTCAAGTCCGAGGTTTATGCCGGTTAAGGTGTTTTTGATCTCGTGGCCGATCCCCGCGGCCATTTCGGCTATGGTGACCAGTTTTTCGGATTTTATGAGGGCTTGCGTCGCGGCCTCAAGGTCTTGTTGCATCTTATAATATTCTATAGCCTGTTTTATGATTGCAGAGATTTCGTCCATGGATATATCTTTTGATATATAGCGATATATATTCCCATCGTTGACAGCAGACACAGCAGCTTTTATATCCGCATACGCGGTGATTAGTATCCTTACAATGCCTGGATGGCTATTTTTGATCTGCTTGAGTAGTTCCGAGCCAGGCACGTCGGGCATGCGCTGGTCTGAAAGAACCACTGCGATATCATTTTCTTGTATGACACTGAGCGCCTCCGAGGCGTTTAATGCGGTTGTAAGATTGTACTCTAGCTCAAAGGCAAAGATCATGCTTTTAAGGTTATTTAGATCATCATCAACCAGCAAAACCTTATAGTGCCTGTAATCTATCTGTGTCATTGTTGCTCCCTGGCGAATCCGTTGAATTTGAAACTTTTTGCGAGTTTATCTTTTTCTTGAGAACCCGATAGGCTTTAAAACAGTGTGGGATTATTTTTTGATATTGATTTTGCCGTTGTTGGGGTAGGGGTTCAAAATTTTGAACCCCTACAATGATCACCCGAACAGCTACGATATCAAAAACCAAAGAAAAATTGCCTACACGCAAAAGTCTAACCGGACAATGCTGACGCTTTGTATAATATAACGGTATTCTTCGGATGATTTTTAAAATATCTTTAGGAGAATCAGGGCAAATTTGTTCTCCGCTGTAAGATATTGATTTGTCATTTTGACAACATCAAATTGCCGGAATCCAGCAATGGCGAATTTCAGAAATATCAAACCGAGTACGACGTGCTTGTACTGGAATTGGCGACGTCCCGACGGTCAGATTAAAGACATGGCCTGCCGTGAACTGCTTCAGCATCAAGACTTGCAGGTATTTTCTCCTTGACCGCTACAATAATCATTTGCGCCAATTTTTACTTTGACGCAACACTGGGTGCTTTGTATCTTTGTGTTGACAATGGGGAGAACTTTTAATATTTTTCATTTTTTGTTCTATCTATCGTGACTACTCAGGTAGATAGACTGAAGGCTGAAGGTTTTTAGGATGTTAGTTGTTGGGCATAGTTTCAAATGGTGAGTTCCTACAGCCTAAAAAACTTCAGCCTAAACACCTGAGTAATTACTATCTATCAATAGATCACTAATAGTATAGTAAGTTTTTGAGCTTCTCCATGTGACGCGTTATATCCTTAGAGTGAGTCATAAAATAATGAATAAAGAATCTTTATTGCAAAATACCCAGGAAAAATTAAACGAGATACTTCGTCCATTCCAACAAGAGCTGAACCGCGGCCAACGCCTGAGCGATTTTTTAAAGGAGTGTATCCTCTGTACGGAACGAAATGATTTTCTCCGGCTGGACGAATTACTTCGGGCAAAAATGGCTGAACATGTAGAACAAGAGGAGACGCTGAAGGACTGTAAGCCGCTTTTGGCCAGTTTACGTGAATATGCCGGTGAGCAGGTGGAAAGATACCGACTTGAATTTATCGAAGACCTTTCACGGTTGACAGAAGAAGCCGGGCTGCCTATTGAAATCGATTTTCCACGCTTCACTGTGCTTAAAGGCATTGACGGAGAAATCGCTTTCAGCCAACGTATCACGACCATCAACAAGAAAACGCTCAAATCCATTGATCCCCGCCGTATCGTAACTGCTATCCTTCGGGTAAAAAAACAGCTCTATGATCGGCCTTTCGATCCTCAAAAATTTATTGACAGCCTCTATAATACGTATGCTTTAATCAGCAAAACAGATAATATCCCTCTGGGCAATCCGATTCCCATTCAACGTTTTTATCTGGAATATGTAATTTCCCAGCAGAGCAAAACATTTTTCACCAATATGGCCAAGGCTAAGTTCCGGGGCTATAGCCTGGAACAGTTTAGCGTAGATTTGTGGTGTTATTTCGAGGCTGGCATTGGCGGCTCTTCGAACGGCAAGAGGTTGAAACTGGGGCCGGGACGGAATAATTCTCTCTGGCTTATTGACAGCAATGGCGAACGTCGGCAGATTACAGGGATTTCATTTCAGGGGGGTAAAACATGATGCTCATGGAAAAAATTGACCAGTTGAAGCCGTTTCAGGCACGATCTATTATTGAAGAGCTTCGTAAAGGAAGCGTGCCGGGCGATTATGTCCCCTTTTTTACTGTGGGCCGCGAAAACTGGCTTACATTTATTGAGGATGATTTAAAAAATTACATCGCCGAAGGCGGGACCAAAGTCCGTTTCTTAAGTGGCGATTACGGTGACGGCAAGACTCATTTTATGTCAATAATTCGTCACCTTGCGCTGCAACAAGGGTTTGCCGCATCTTTTGTAGTATTAACACGGGATGTGCCTATTCACAAGTTTGAAGCCGTCTATCAATCCCTTACGCGCCAACTTCGTGGCTCTTTTGAAGGGATTGGGATTCGAAATCTCCTGAGCCATTGGATGGACGGTTTGGTCCAAAAAGAGGGGACTCCTTCACCAGAGCAAATTGCTGATATAGCCGAAACCTTACGCAATTTGCCGGGCATGAATGTAAATTTTGCCAATGCGCTTACGGCCTTAGCGCATAATCGGTTTTCTCCATTGATGGAAGGAGAAGTCGATGACGAGCGTACCGCAAACAGGGAAATTATCTTCCATTGGTTCGAGGCAGGCAAAGCGACCAAACAAGAACTGAAGCCTTTTGGCATTTTTGAGGTAGTGAACAAGAACAACAGCAAGCAGATGCTAAACTCCTTGAATGCCTTTTTACGTTACGTGGGCTATAAGGGGCTTATTCTGTTGCTGGATGAACTGGAGACGGTCATTGCACAGTCCGCCTCAGTGCGCAACGCGGCTTATGAGAACGTGCGGCTGCTGATAGACAACACCGAACAGTCCCAATATTTCCATATATATTTCTCCATCATCCCTGACGTATTGCTGTCGGAAAAGGGACTTAAATCCTACGACGCCTTATGGAGCAGGGTACGTTCCATAGGCCAGCAGAAGCAGTTGAATTATCGCGATGTTCTAATTGATCTGCATCGAACACCGTTGCAATCGAGCGAGTTGATTGATCTGGGGCGGTCATTGCGTTGTATTCACGAGATATCTTATCGTTGGGACGCCACAAAATCAGTGCCTGACCAACTGCTTGAGGATATCTGCGAAAATCAAAAGAAGATGGGGCTATTGAGCGAGGTGCGGCTTTTTGTCAAACAGGTTATTCGAATCCTGGATATGGCTGAACAGGGCAAAAATCCTGTGGAAGCGCTTGATCTTTCCGAACATATCATTGTTAGTCAGCAGGAGATGGAACAAGAAAAGATGGAACAACTACAGCCCAGTTGGGATAAGTAACTCCTGCGCTAGCCCAATGGCTATGCAGGGGAGAATTGGCCGAGCCTAAAAGCAGTGACAACCAGCTCTTTTCTCCCCCATGTACAATAAGCGTTTGGAATATTGGGAGGCGTCAACTATCCTGACGCAGGGGGACATTTTTTACGAATCCATCACTTTTAGTTCAGACACTTAATTGAAAATAAGCATACTGATGTCTGCAGCCTGCGCGGAATGAGTCAGCGCCCCAACTGAGATCATATCCACGCCGGTCTTTGCGATATCGCTGATATTTTCAAGACTGACCCCTCCTGAGACTTCAACCAATGCCTGCCTATTTATAATAGATACTGAGTTTTTGATCTGATCAATATCCATGTTGTCAAGCATTATAATATCAACCTTGCATGCCAGAGCTTCTGCTATTTCATGTTCGTTTGTGACTTCCACTTCTATCTTAAACCGGTACCCCCATGTCTTACGAACACGTTCAACCGCCCCAACAATCCCGCCTGCGGCTGCTATGTGATTATCTTTTATAAGAATTCCATCATATAGCCCAAACCTATGATTATTCCCGCCCCCCAGTTTAACCGCGTATTTTTCAAGGAGCCTCCATCCAGGAGTAGTCTTACGTGTATCAAGCAATATTACGCCTGTTCCGGCAATCTTGTCCGCATATTGTTGTGTAAGAGTCGCTATCCCTGAAAGACGCTGCATAAAATTAAGCGCGGTGCGCTCTCCGGCAAGCAAATGCCTTAGCCTTCCTCTTAATAATAGGATCGTTTCCCCCTTGGCTATCCTCCCTCCATCTTTGTAAGATGCATGAGATATGACCTCTGGATCAAGCCTTGCAAACACTTTTTGTGCAACCTCAATGCCTACCAGTATAAAATTCTGTTTTGCAATGATTTTTGCCTCTCCCATTGCGTCCAAATCCACTACAGCATCTGATGTGACATCGCCTGCGCCTATGTCTTCGTCCAGCGCAATCTCGATAAGACGATCTATTTCGTGTTGCATATTATATAATATCTTCATAACTATTCAGGTGAATAGACTGAAGGCTGAAGGAGAAAGATTTTTAGGGTTAATTCATCTCTGATTGAACCAAAGGTCGTAGAAACCAAAAAGGTTTTAAATGATAGTCTTCAGCCTTCAGTCTAAACGCCTGAGTAGTTACATAATATCTTCAATCTTTTTCAGATGTCTGACTAGTGCCTCTCTTTTGTCGGATAATGCTTGCTTATCCGCCCTTACCTTCTCAACGACATCTGAAGGCGCTTTATCAACAAACCCTTTATTGGAAAGCTTTTGTTCCAAGAACGCAAGCTCTTTGTCCGCCTTTTGGATCTCTTTCTGAAGTCTTCGCTCCTCTTCCGCAAAGTCTATGACTCCCTTTAGCGGAATATGGATAGTAATATTTCCGATAAGTCCTGTTGCCGAAGATTGAGGTGGAACGTCATGTGATGTGATGGAAAGGGCATTAACCCTGGCAAGCTTTTTCACTATGTTGGAATAATCAGAAATAGTAGTTCGTATCGATTCATCCAAAGACTGCACAAAAACATCCAGGGGTTGGGATGGAGGGATGTTCATCTCATAACGAATATTTCTAATGCCGGCTATAAGTTCCATAAGGCATTGCATTGCCTTTTCTGCGCCTGGATCAATACGTTCCGTATGTATTCCAGGGAACCTTGCCTCCATAATTGAGCTGTTTGGACAGTGCAACTTTTGCCAAATCTCCTCAGTAATAAACGGTGTAAAGGGATGGAGTAACCTTACTATAGCGTCTAATGCTGTGCGAAGCGTATGACGGGTTGATTCCTTATGCTGGTCAGATTCATTATCATAGAGCACTGGTTTTATGCACTCAATGTACCAATCACAAAACTCATGCCATACAAACTGGTAAAGCGCTGCTGCGGCCTCATTGAACTTATAGTCATCAAGAGCTTTTATGACACTACCGGTAACTTGACTTAATCGACTGAGTATCCAACGATCTGGCAGATAAGTGCTCGTTTCAGGCCGAGCGAGGGTCGCATCGGGTATTCCTTCAAGATTAATTAAGGAAAAACGGGACGCGTTCCACAGTTTATTCATAAAATGGCGATATCCATCTATACGCTCTTCTGAAAGCTTAATGTCCCTCCCTTGCGCGGCAAGTATGGTCAACGTAAACCTGAACGCATCGGTTCCGTATTTGTCTATGATGTAAATAGGATCAATAACATTCCCTTTTGATTTGCTCATCTTTTTCCCCTCGGCGTCTCTGACCAAGGCGTGGATATATACGTCTCTAAAAGGAACATCCCCCATAAAATGAAGTCCCATCATCATCATACGCGCAACCCAGAAAAAAAGTATGTCAAAACCAGTGACAAGCACGGATGTAGGATAAAACGTACTAAGCAACTCGGTCTGATCCGGCCAGCCCATGGTGGAAAATGGCCAAAGAGCTGAGCTGAACCATGTATCAAGCACATCTGTCTCCTGGACAATGTTCTTGCTGTTACAGAAAGGACAAGAGGCGGGGTCTTCCTCTGAAACAATCATCTTGCCGCAGGAGTCGCATGTCCAGGCAGGTATCTGGTGCCCCCACCATATCTGCCGGGATATACACCAGTCCTTGATATTTTCCAGCCAGTCATAATAGGTCTTTGTCCAAACATCTGGAATAATTCTGGTCTTCCCCGTCCTGACCGCATCCAACGCCTTTTCCGCAAGCGGCTTTGCCTTAACAAACCATTGCTCAGACAAGTTCGGCTCAACTATTGTTTTACACCTGTAGCATCTCCCTATCCCGTGCCGGTACGGCTCTATCTTTACAAGGAAACCTTCTCTTTCAAGTTGTTCAACAACAGCCTTTCTGCACTCGAACCGATCCATTGAGGCGAATTTTCCGGCGTTTTCGTTCATCTTTCCATCGTCGCCTATAACCTTTATCATTTGAAGTTGATGGCGTTTTCCTATCTCAAAGTCGTTCACATCATGGGCTGGCGTAATTTTAAGAGCGCCTGTTCCAAAATCCTTCTGTACATATTCATCATAAATAAGAGGTATGCTACGTTTGACGATTGGTAAAATTACTGATGCATTCTCAAGCCCTGCATAACGGGCGTCATCAGGATTGACTGCTACAGCAGTATCCCCCAGCATGCTCTCAGGCCGCGTAGTAGCCACAACAATAGAACCCTCACGCCCCTCAAAGGGATACCTGATGTGATATAAGCAGCCATCCTGATCTTCATATTCAACTTCTAGATCAGCAAGGGCTGTAAGGCACCTGGGGCACCAATTAATAATATAGTGGCTGCGATATATAAGTCCCTGGCGATATAGCTCAACAAAAACCTTCCTGACCGCCCTTGAAAGGCCTTTGTCCATAGTAAAGCGCTCTCTCTCCCAATCGCATGACGCGCCAAGCCGCTTAAGCTGCTGAATTATCGCCCCTCCGTATTGTGCGCGCCACTCCCATACACGCCGGACAAACTCTTCCCTGCCAAGCTTATGTCTATCGAGACCTTCACTGGCCAGGTGCCTTTCGACTACATTCTGTGTGGCGATCCCCGCATGATCTGTCCCAGGCATCCACAAAACGTTATACCCTTGCATTTTTTTGTATCTACAAAGGATATCCTGGATAGTATTATTAAGTGCATGCCCCATGTGCAGAACGCCTGTCACATTGGGCGGTGGTATAACTATGGAATAAGCAGGAGCGCTCTTTTTCTCATCTGCTGCAAACAACTTCTTAGACTCCCAATAGGCATACCATTGCTTTTCTACTTCTTTCGGTTCGTAACTTTTGGATAATATCCCTGAAGTCATACGTTTTTCCTTGATCTTAAAAAAAATGGGGGTTTTGCAAAGGTCTCTTGGCTTTTACGAATTAAAGGAAAGGGAGACATTCAATTTTTGGAGGGACACCTAGAGCGCTGACTTGATTTTATCTATCTCTTCACGAACCGCCTTTTCAGCGACATCAGTAACAATTCGTTCTGCCATGTTTCCAATAATAACGCGCGCTGTTTCAGCAACAATAGATTCTATTCTTTCAACAGAAAATTGGCATAAAATATCATCAGCAATCTTACCCTCAGAACATGAGGGATCGACAAGCCTTGTAAGCTCCAGGATTTCATCATTATGCATATCAGACATTGGCATGTCTCTCAATATCTCACGTCCATAAGCAAGTCAAGGGGAAACCTCTCAGTGCTGACGCACATGTTACCCCTCACACTAACCCTCTCCCACGAGGAGAGAGGGAATTAACTGTATGATATCATTATCATTATTCCCCTCCCCATTGACGGGGGAGGGTCAGGGTGGGGGTGAAAACTGTGCGACAAACAATATTCGGGAATGAATTTAAGCGCTACTATTATTCATTGATAACATGGAGTTACAAACATCGGGAAAGACGTGCGTCAGTACTGGGTGCGTGTATCCTTTCTGTCTCGAGTTTGGCTTCTTAAAAAACCGTTAGAATACACCCCCTAACTTTCTCATACACAATTTTGACAATATCTCATGCGCGTGCTATTTAAGGGCAAATGGTCAAAATTCATAATTGATGCTGAATAGTTACTTTTTTTGGAAAAGAAAATTGGAAAAAAAATGAAGACAAATCTTGGTTTTCGGACTATGTGGATTCTGGCAACGATGGCGGTCATTACGTTCGCAGTTACCATCTCTGGTTGTGGCGGTGGCGACGACGACGACACTGCTGGCATCACAGTTACTCCCCTTTCTGGCCTGGTTACTACTGAAGCCGGCGGAACAGCTAATTTCACAGTTGTTCTTAATACTCAACCAACGTCTGATGTCACAATTGGGTTATCCAGTTCAGATACTACCGAAGGTACAGTTGCGCCTTCCTCTTTGACCTTTGCTCCTGCTAACTGGAATACTCCGCAAACCGTAACTGTAACCGGAGTAGATGATTTTGATGCTGACGGAAATATCGTTTATACCATTATTACAGCAGCGGCTGTTAGCGCTGGCAACACTTTTAATAACGACGAAAATATCCTTATTGCAGCAACGGCTTTTAACTCTGCCACTTATAATAACCTGGACGCTTCTGATGTTTCGGTTACCAATAATAATGATGATAACACTGCTGGCATCACAGTTACTCCCCTTTCTGGCCTGGTTACTACTGAAGTCGGCGGAACAGCTAATTTCACAGTTGTTCTTAACGCTCAACCAACATCTGATGTCACAATTGGGTTATCCAGTTCAGATACTACCGAAGGTACAGTTGCGCCTTCCTCTTTGACCTTTGCTCCT
>JAZDIE010000095.1:0-8606 GCA_043805295.1 Pseudomonadota bacterium | reverse complement strand
TCTAAATCCCACCTGTGGCTATAAAGTGTTGTATGGATAGAATCTATTTCCTTGAAAAAAGGGTTCATGAAAAGATAGACGACTACGCCGAGTACGGTTTTTCCAAAACTCAGGAAGCCGCGCTAATGACCTTTTTTGATCTGGCGCAGGAATTTGAATCCATAGAAGACCTCTATCGGATATGTATCATTGTAATCAAATCCTTCTTCGGATACGATTCAAAGGTCTATGCCCCAACAGACAAGGGATCAATGGCCTTGGCCTGCACGGTGAATAGTCTAATAGCAAAAAAATCATTAATACCTCTTCCAATTCCGGTTTCAGTACATCCACAAACAAATAATAATTCTTATTTTATCCCTATTATTGGCAACAAGACGTTACTCGACAGGCTTCCTGCAACTTACTCTGGAGAGATACTGGGCGTGCTTGAAATAGAACAGACAGGGCATTTTGATGAAACAGAAAGGTTTTTCTTTCAAAAATTTGCGAACAGGATGGGCTATACCCTCCACAACAAGCTTTTGACCTGGAAAAACATAAATCACCTTAAATTCATCAGATCGCTTGTTAAAGACATAGACCATAACATTATCACACCCAATATCGCGTTTAAACTATATATAAAAAAAATGCAGTCAGCGCTCAACAAGTGCAGGGAGATCAGAGACGAGCTTACACAGACCTGCGCTACGTTATGCATAGAAGAGACTGAACAAAAAGAACACCTTAATAATATCCTTGAAAAGCTAAACAATACAGCGGCGCTACTAAAAGACCAACTGGAAGGGATCAAGAAACACCACGATACCATGAGCCTTTTTCTTGAGACTATGTTGCGGCATGTTCATTTCGAAAAAGGGCACTATGTCTTAAACAAGAGGGAGTGCGGCATTAAAAAAGATATCATCTTACCGCAATTAAAAGAGCTGGAAAATAAGATAAGGGATTCTAATATTGAAGTAGTTGATGAATATGGGCCGCAGGAAGAAGAGGAACTTATGCTCGTGGATGTGGGGCTTTTGTCTCAGGTCTATGCAAACCTCTTTACTAACGCCATAAAGTATATAGCTGAAGCGCAAGGGGATGTCCGTCCGCTAAAATATATTGCTTATGGGAAAAAAATCATCCTCAACTATTTTGCCAATGAAATGCACGGTATAAAATATTATGTCTTTAATACCGGCAGGTATGTGCCTGAAAATGAAAGGGAGATGATCTTCCTGGAAGGGTACAGGGCGAGCAACGCGCCAACAGCAGTGTCAGGGACGGGACAAGGTCTTTACTTTGTAAAAGAAATCATCCGTGTGCATGGCGGAATGGTCGGCTACGAACCAGCTCAAAACGGCAATATCTTTTACTTCATCCTGCCTTTAACAAAATAATAACTTGGTAGCGTAGGAAACAAGAGACCTATATAGATGATATTAAGGCACAAAGCAGGCATAGTTGGGTTCAATCCTTATCTAACAGCTCTTTAATCCCAAGAAGTTCTGCCTTGATATCTTCGAGAGAAACAGGCACAGCCAATGCCTGCGCTGTTGCCTCCTTTGACTGAAGTACTTTGCGCGCTCCGGCTATGGTAAACTTCTTCTCATACAAAAGGTGTTTAATATGTAATACCGTCTCTACATCACTTTTTCTATAAAGACGCTGGCCGGTCGGCGCTCTGACAGGTTTGATAGAAGGGAATTCCGTCTCCCAGTATCTTAGGACATATGGTTCTATCTTGGCAAGCTCGCTTACCTCTCCGATCCTAAAATACCGCTTATCCGGAATCTCTGCCATTGATTGTTTCATTCAAGATTATCCCGCAGCCTGCTTGAGAAAATTATATTATACATAGCATCATAAGACATAGCGCAAGGCGCGACGTAGGCGAGGAGCGAGACGTACTTCCTGTACGTTGCAGCGACGAGCCAAGAAGCAACGCCGCGATCTGGACTTATGATGCTATGTATAGCTGTTGCGGTTCAGGGCGTCTCTTAATATTCGGCTGATCTTAAAGGTCACCACCTTATGAGCAGGAATAGTCACAGACACTCCGGTTTTAGGAACTCGGCCTTGACTTGCAAGTTTATGCCGCACGGAAAATTTCCCAAAGGACGATATCTTGACCTGTTCGCCGCGCCTCAAGGCATCTTTGATAATAGTAAATGCCTCTTCAACCAACTGGGTGGTTTGGCGTTTGGAAAAGCCCAACTGCTCATGGACTTTTTCTATTATGTCCTGCTTTTTCATGCCATCATCCCTGACGAAAACTCGCATTAAATGTTTTCGAAACCGATTCCCCAAGCCTTGCATGAAGGGCCGTGACATCCGCGTCTTCCAGGGTTCGATCCTCTGCCCTATAGATGATACGAAGGGCTATGCTCTTTTTACCTGGAGATATTTGTTTTCCTCGATACATATCAAATATCTCAATCCCTGTTACAAGCGGCTCATTTAACCAATACAAAAAATCAATGATCGACTGTGCATCGATAGATTCATCAATTATGATCGCTAAGTCCCTATCCACAGAAGGAAAACGAAAGCCATGCTCCTGATCGACCGTCCTGACGCCAAACTTTTCAGACTGTGAAAGAAGTGTATCAAGGTTTATAGAAAAAATAAAGGCCGAACTTTTCAGCTCAAACTTTTCAAGTACCTGATGCGAAACCTCACCTATTTCACCGATCAGGAGATTATCAAGATATATTTTCGCTGCATGGCCTGGCCTTAAATATGGAAGATATGTGTAATGTTTTGGCCTGCGAAATTCCTTTCCATGCGTGTGCAGATCTTTAAAAAGCGCCTCAATAACCCCTTTAATATCGTAAAAATCAACATTTATCCCCTTGGCATGCCAAGACCTGGCGTATCGCGCTCCGGTTATAAGCCCTGCGCACATCTCTATCTCATCAGGAAGAGAGTCATTTTTTGTATAAAAAAAGACCTTTCCCAATTCGAATATACTAAGGTCGTTGTTATTCTGGTTTTGGTTGTATTTCATTGTATTCAAAAGACCTGGGATCAAGGATGTCCGCATGGCGGCCTGATCCTCGGCAAGAGGGTTCAACACTCGCGTCACACGGCGACGCTTATCGTCTGCAGCAAACAACATCCAATCTATACAAGGCTCTGCGATAAAGCTATAAGTTATTGTCTGCGAAAGCCCGTAACCGACCAGGAGATCAATAAGCCGCTTTCTAAGCACAAGCCTCTTGTCCGGCTTTTTGGCAAACAGGGGGGCTAACGGATAATTGGTTGGGATATTTTCATAACCTTCAATCCTGGCGACCTCTTCGATAATATCAATAGGCCGTTCAAGGTCTGTGCGAAAGCTTGGAGGAGTTACCTGAATTCTTTCATAATCGCATGGAACAGCGTTAATCTCAATTGACTCAAGACGATCTGCCATTTCCTTAGCGCTCAAAGAAAAACCTAATAGTTGGTTTGTTCGAGCGACCGGCAGGATGATATTCCTGGCAGGCTGAGGTTTGGGATACTCATCTATACGCCCTTTTGCAATTTTTCCCCCAGCAACCTCTAAAATAAGCTGAGCGGCTCGGTCAAGTCCGCGGATTTGCCCTTCAGGATCAACCCCTCGTTCAAACCGGTGCGAAGACTCGGTCTTCAGTCCGCATAGCTTAGATGTCCTGCGGATGTTTAAGGGATTGAAATATGCGCTCTCGATAAATACACGGGTAGTCTCTTGGGTGACCTCTGTATCAACTCCGCCCATAACGCCAGCCAACGCGACTGTTCTTTTTGCATCGGCAATCACAAGCATCTCAGACGAAAGTTCCCGTTGAACATTATCTAATGTGGTAAATGCTTCTTTACACCCTGCCATACGAACAACAATACGCCCTTCTTCAAGGCGATTAAAATCAAAGGCGTGCAGAGGTTGTCCAAATTCCATCATAACAAAATTAGTTACATCCACCACATTATTAACCGGCCGCACCCCAATCGATTCCAGGCGATTTTTCAACCATAAGGGAGACTGGGCGATCTTGACACCAAAAACCAGTCTTGCCGCATATCTGAAGCACTGATCCAATGCCTCTATAGTAACTGATGCGCTATCACAAATAGGATCGCCTGCTTCGGATATCTTTATTTCAGGATACCTTAACTTCTTTTTTAAAAACCCTGCAATCTCGCGGCTTATCCCGATAAAACTCAAGCAGTCAGATCGGTTAGGCGTAAGATCCACATCAAGTATAGTGTCGCCGGGTATTTTTTCAATACTATCAACCTCAAGCCCTGACATGGTAAGCCGATAGGCGAGCTGCTCCACATCTACATTGATATCAACATATTCATGTAACCAGTTAAGGCTGAGCTTCATGCTTTTTACGAATCCATTAAAATTGACGAAGAAACCTTATATCATTTTCATACAATTTTCTAATATCTTCTATCCCATACTTCAACATAGCTATACGCTCAATTCCCATGCCGAACGCAAACCCTGTATACAATTCGCTATCATAGTTTACAGCGCTAAATACAGCAGGATCGACCATGCCAGCCCCAAGTATTTCAAGCCACCCTGTATGCGAGCAGACTCTGCACCCCTTACCCCTGCACATAACGCACTCTATATCCACTTCTACGCTAGGCTCAGTAAACGGGAAAAAACTTGGTCTAAATCGAAGATTGGTTTTATCGTCAAACATCTGGTGAACAAATATTGTAAGAACACCCTTTAGGTCTCCGAACGAAATATGCTCGTCAACCATGAGGCCTTCCACCTGGTGAAACATGGGTGTATGGGATATATCAGAATCAACCCTGTATGCCTTGCCTGGCCCGATCATACGGATAGGCGGAGGCTCTTTTTCCATTGTGCGGATCTGTATAGGTGAGGTATGTGTGCGCAGTACTACGTTATCTGAGATATAAAAAGTATCCTGCATATCCCGTGCAGGGTGTTCTTTGGGAAGATTCAAGGCCTCAAAGTTATAGTAATCCAGCTCTATCTCCGGCCCTTCAATTATTTCAAACCCCAACCGGGAAAAAATATCGCATATCTCATACAAAATATAGGTAATACAATGCCTGGTACCTTGATGAATAGGCCGACCCGGCAATGTAATGTCTATGATATGAGATTCCAGCTTACCGCTGTCAGATATAGTCAACGCGTCTTTGAAAAGCTGTTCAATCTTTTTTTTTAGGCTATTAGCCAATGCCCCGGCCACAGGCCTATCTGCTACTGGCAGCGAGGGTATCTGTCTCAAAAGACCGGCTATTACCCCTTTTCTGCCTAAATATCTAATTTCAAGCGCCTTAATCTCTTCGGCGCTCCCACCTTGTTTGAAAAGCCCCGATACTTCCTGCTCGATCCTTTCAATCTCTTCCCTCATGATAATAATAATCTCTAATTCGTCTTGGCGGCAAGCCCTACAATTTTGCTAAAGCCTGTAGGATCAAAAACAGCTATATCCGCCAAAATCTTTCGGTCGAGCGCTATATTCGCCTTTTTAAGATCGCCTATAAGCCGACTGTAAGAGATATTGTTCAGTCGAGCCGCAGCATTGATTCTAAGAATCCAAAGGCTTCGGAATTGTCGTTTTCGCTGCCGCCTGTCGCGATATGCATAACGCAACCCACGGTCTACGGCAGTAGACGCTGTTCTCAAAAGTTTGCTCTGTCCGCCGTAATAGCTTTTTGCAAGCTTTAATATTTTTCTTCGTCGTTGTCTGCTTTTTACATTGTTTCTTGCGCGTGGCATTTATATTCTCCTCTTTCATTAAAAAGGCTGAAGGTTATCAGGCTAAAGACTGAAGAATATTCAGATAATCTTAATAGTCTTTAAGTCTAATAACTTTTAAGCCTAATAGCCTTTCCCCTTACCTTTACAGGTAAGGAAGCATTTTTTTTACGCCAGCCAGATTTGCATGTGCAACCATCCCGTCCTGGCGCAAAATTCGTTTTCGTTTCCTGGTCTTTTTTGTCAATATATGACTGGCATAGGCCTTGGCATGAACCAGCTTTCCTGTTCCAGTAACCTTGAACCGCTTTGCGGCTCCTCTCTTGGTCTTTATCTTAGGCATAGTATTATTACCCCTTATCCTCTGGTTTTTTATCCTTTTGTCCTGCCTTTGGAGCCAGAAGCATCACCATGCGCCTCCCCTCCATCTTCGGCGTTTCTTCAACAACAGCAATATCTGAGGTCAGCTCAATCGCCTTGTTCATCAATACCCTCCCCAGATCAGTGAAAGCGACCTCCCTCCCTTTGAACTGCAGGGTCACCTTAACTTTATCATGATGCTCCAAAAAACGTTTTATATATCGAACCTTAACATCAAGATCATGGTTTGACGTAGTAGGTCGAAGCTTAATCTCTTTTATTTGAAAACTTGCCTGTTTTTTTTTGGCTTCCTGAGTCTTTTTTTTCTGCTCGTATCTGTACTTTCCATAATCCATGATACGGCAAACAGGGGGGTTGGCCATAGGCGCCACTTCCACAAGATCTAATCCTCGCTCCCGCGCAATTGCTAATGCCTGAAACGTCGGCAATACCCCCATTTGCGTTCCTTCCTGGTCTATCAATCTGACTTCACGTACACGGATCGATTCATTTACTTTAATACCCTTAGTTATAAGCCACCTCCTATGCGCATTTGTTGTTTACACTCTTCCTGTATTGCGGCGATAAGCCCATCTACAGACAGGGGCGGCAACTGTTCTCCGTCCCTAAGTCTCACAGAGACACCCTTGTTTATAACCTCTTTATCGCCGATCACCGCCATATACGGCACTTTTTGCATCTGTGCCTCTCTGATCTTAAACCCAAGCTTCTCGTTCCTGAGGTCTTTTTCCGCACGAATTCCTGCGTCTACAAGAGCATTATATACATTTTTTGCATACTCATGCTGGTTGTCTGTTATTGTCAGAACAACGACCTGAACCGGTGCAAGCCATGTCGGAAAAGCGCCGGCGTAATGTTCAATCAGTACGCCAAGAAATCTCTCAATAGCCCCTAATATAACACGATGCAGCATAACAGGCCGACGCCTCACCCCATCACTATCCACATACATGAGGTCAAACCTCTCAGGCAAGGCAAAATCACACTGGATAGTTGCACATTGCCATGCGCGGCCAAGCGCATCCTTTAATTTAATATCAATTTTTGGTCCATAAAACGCGCCGTCTCCCTCGTTGATCTCATAGGAAAGCTGGAATTCATCAAGCGCATTTTTCAGCGCTGTGGTCGCCAGTTCCCATTCCTGGTCCGAACCTATAGACTTCACCGGACGGGTGCTGATCTCAATGGTATACTCAAATCCAAAAAGCCTCATTACATCATCGACAAACCGGATGACGCCTTTGATCTCATCGTTTAACTGGTCTGGCCGACATAAAATATGCGCATCGTCTTGAGTAAACTGCCGGACTCTAAATAGTCCGTGAAGCACACCAGACCGTTCATGTCGATGAACCGTCCCAAGCTCAAAATATCGGATAGGAAGATCACGATAGCTTCTAATCTGAGATTTATATATGAGCATATGAGCCGGGCAGTTCATAGGCTTGATACCGTACGACTCCTCGTCAATGGTGGTAAAATACATGTTTTCTCTATAGTTATCAAAATGCCCTGATCTTTCCCATAACTCCCGCCTGAGAATTTGCGGTCCCATGACCATTTTATATCCACGCTTTATGTGCTCTCTTTTTTCAAAGTCTTCAATAATAGAGCGAAGGAGCGCCCCTTTTGGGTGAAAGAGGATCATCCCTCCCCCTATCTCGTTGCTTGTGCTGAACAAATCAAGCATCTTCCCCAATTTTCGATGATCTCGCCTCTCCGCCTCCTCAAGCCTGCGCAAATGTTCTTCCAGCGACTCATTATCAAAAAAAGCTGTGCCGTATATGCGCTGGAGCATCTTTCTCTTTTCGTCGCCACGCCAGTACGCGCCAGCCACATGTGTCAATCTAAACGCCTTAAGCTCTCCCGTAGAAGCGGCATGAGGTCCACGGCATAAATCGACAAAGTCCCCTTGACGATATATAGAGACAACCTTATCAGTGATATCCTGCAATATTTCAACCTTGTACGGCTCCCCAAGCCCCTTGAACAAAGACATGGCCTCTTCTCTATCCATTTCTTCCCGATGGAATGGAGAGTTTGCCTCAATCAAGGAATTCATTTGATCTTCTATCGCCCTGAGGTCATCTGGCCCAAAAGGTTTGTCACAATCAAAATCATAATAAAACCCTTGTTCAATAGCAGGGCCAATAGCGATACGCGCATCCTTGTATAAGATCTTTACCGCCTGAGCCATTACATGGGCAGTGCTATGCCGCAAGATCTCAAGCCCTTCCGGACATGGCGGATCGCAGTTAATGATTGAATTATCACTTAATTTTAAAGTTAAGATATTCGCCTTCTTTCTTCAGCCTAAACCCCTAATAAAAAATGGTAGGCGCGAAGAGATTTGAACTCTTGACTTCTACCGTGTCAGGGTAGCGCTCTCCCCCTGAGCTACGCGCCTAATCAAAAAATGCCTTTCCCAATCTTCTTCCCTGAAGAAGACGAAAGTGTAACTGGTTATCAATTTTGATAGTTACTGTCAAGGAAAAAGGCTGAAACCTTCAGTCTTCAG
>JAZDIE010000094.1:0-3299 GCA_043805295.1 Pseudomonadota bacterium | reverse complement strand
CTGAATAAGCTTCTTGAAGGAGAGGACGTTAGCGAGGCAATCGGCTATAGAGAGGTCTGGCTCAACCAACTGGAAGAATGGAAGACAGCCCAGCCGTTAGCTTATAAACAAACAGATGTTATAAAGCCGCAGTTCGTGGTTGAAAAGATATATGAAATAACAAAAGGCGAGGCTATCATCACTACCGAAGTCGGCCAAAACCAGATGTGGGCCGCCCAATACTATCATTTCTCCAGGCCAGGACAGTTTATAACATCCGGCGGATTGGGGTGCATGGGATTTGGGTTACCTGCTGCCATAGGCGCCCAGATAGCGAGACCAGACAAGATAGTGATAGATATTGCGGGTGATGGCAGCATCCAGATGAATATCCAGGAACTGATGGTGGCGGTTGCGAATAACGTGCCGGTTAAGGTTGCGATATTGAATAATGGGTATTTAGGGATGGTCAGGCAGTGGCAGGAATTATTCTATGGAAAGAGGTACGCGGCTACTAACATCGAGCAGGCACCGGACTTTGTAAAACTTGCTGAGGCTTATGGCGCAGTGGGGCTTAGAGCAACAAAGCCTGAAGAGGTTGTGCCTACCATAGAAAAGGCGCTTAGTATACCCCGCCCTGTGTTTATGGATTTTGTAGTCGAACGTGAAGAGTCGGTTTATCCAATGGTGCCGGCGGGGAAACCCATTACCGAGATGCTCTTGGTTTGAGTGGAACGGATTCGCCACCTAATTTTATTGCTACAGCTAAATCCCCTCTAACAAGAGGGGTGGATGCGAAGCAGACGGGGTGTGTGTAGACCCCTCCTAACAAGAGGGGGAGGAGCTGCGAGGAATATATGACAGAAGAACGCAAACATACGATTTCCCTTTTGGTAGATAATGAATCCGGCGTGCTTTCGCGGGTTTCAGGGCTTTTTAGTGGAAGAGGCTTTAATATAGAAAGCTTGTGTGTTGCAGAGACCACAGAACCTGACATATCCAGAATTACGCTGGTTACTACTGGAAACGAAAGGATTATTGAGCAGATAAACAAGCAATTAAACAAGCTTGTGAATATCAGAAAGGTGATAGATCTTACAGAGACAGAGTTTGTAGAACGGGAGATGGCGCTTATTAAAGTGTCGGCCAAGGAAGAGCACCGGGCAGAGATATTGAGAATTGTTGATATATTCAGGTGCAAGATTGTGGATGTAAGTGCTCAGTATTACACCATTGAGGTGACTGGAAGCGCGGAAAAAATTGGTGCTATACTTGATTTGTTGAAACAAATAGGTATCAAAGAAATTGCCCGGACCGGCGCTATTGCGCTGTCCAGAGAGGCTAGAAAAAGTTAATAGGAGTAGAAGAAAAATGGCAAATATTGATTTTGGCGGGGTTGTTGAAGAGGTTATAACCTCAGAGGAGTTTTCTCTAAAAAAAGCTCAGGAGGTTTTGGCAAAAGAGACAGTGGCGGTGCTTGGATACGGAGTTCAGGGGCCTGCTCAAGCGCTCAACATGCAAGATAATGGCATCAAAGTAATAATAGGGCAGAGAAAAGAAGAAAAGGAATACTGGGACAAGGCGATCAAAGACGGTTTTATTCCGGGCGAGACACTTTTTCCTTTGGAGGAGGCCGTAAAGAAAGGAACTATTATTCAATTATTGGTTTCTGACGCAGGGCAAATGGCGATTTGGCCCAAGATTAAGCCCTATCTTAAGGAGGGGGATGCCATATATTTTTCCCACGGTTTTTCAATAGTGTACAAAGACCAGACAAAGGTTATTCCTCCGAACAACGTTGATGTTATTATGGTGGCGCCTAAGGGTTCAGGCACTACAGTGAGAAGAAACTTCCTTGACGGAAGCGGCATAAACTCTAGCTTTGCTGTTTTTCAGGACTATACAGGAAGGGCTAAAGAAAGGACTCTGGCAGTTGGAATTGCTATTGGCTCAGGCTATCTTTTTCCCACTACTTTTGAAAAAGAAGTTCACAGTGACCTGACCGGAGAGCGCGGCGTATTGATGGGATGCCTTGCAGGCGTCATGGAAGCTCAATACAATCTGCTTCGCAAACGCGGCCACTCCCCCAGCGAGGCGTTCAACGAGACGGTTGAAGAGTTGACTCAGAGCCTGATCCGGCTTGTTGGAGAAAACGGTATGGACTGGATGTATGCAAATTGCAGCACAACCGCGCAACGCGGGGCGCTTGACTGGCGGCACAAATTCCGAGATGCGGTAGTTCCGGTTTTTGATCAGCTTTATGACAGCGTTGTAGCAGGCAAAGAGACAAAAATTGTGCTTGAGTCGAACAGCATGCCTGACTACAGAGAGCGGCTGCAAAAAGAGCTGAACGAAATTCGAGACTCAGAGATGTGGCGGGCTGGTTCCGCAGTGCGCGCACTGCGCCCTGAAAACAGGGAAAAGAAGTAAGCAGCATTGCTGCATTGTCATGAACTTTGGCTAATTGTCTTCCGGCTATAACACCCTTCAGTAATTTTTGACGCGATATGCGGCTGTTTTTTTCAAGGCCAGGCAGGGGGGTAACATCTCCTGCTTGGTTTTTTCAGACGCTTTACCGGCAAAAAAACCGGCAAATGCCTGCGCCCATTTTAATTAACACCTCCCGGAGCTTACCAGTATTGAACAGAAACTATTTAATATATCCTGAATCAGGTATATTTTAGAATAAAAAAAAGGAGAAAACATGACACAACAAGAAATTTTTGAATTCATTAACCAAAACTTGTCTTGCACTTTAGCAACATGCGTTGAAAACAAACCGCATACTCGATGGATGTGGATGTATAAAGCTGATGAGTTTGGTATTATATTTCACACGGGTATTATGAAAGATGTTTATAAACAACTTCAAGCTAATCCTAATATTGAACTATGTTTCTACAATGGCAATCCTCAAAATATGATCCAAGTTCGCATCAACGGAATTGCTCTACTGGAAAACGACATGAAACTGAAAGAAGAAATTATAGCTGACAGACCTTTTCTTAAACCCATTATTGCTCAGTATGGGCATGAGGCGATTGCCGTATTTCGAGTGCAAAAAATGGTAGCTAATGTTTGGACTATGGCAACCAATCTTGCTCCAAAGGAATGCATCGATATCAAATAATGCCTCCACGGTAGGGACGCCGGTTACTCAGCGCCCCCGCGCGGCAATGGCATTCGGTTAAGTATTTACTATATAACATGCTGAAACATATAATTATTTAGCTAAAGTCATTCTTGTCTCATTTTTAGGCTTGGCTGATCTCCATTTTTTTTATAGGTTTCATTGATTTTCTTACATAGGATCGATCAGG
>JAZDIE010000093.1:0-18615 GCA_043805295.1 Pseudomonadota bacterium | reverse complement strand
AATACTCAATCAAACACAGTGTAGTCATTGCCCGACTTGATCGGGCAAACCAGGTATTAATCAATATTCTGGATCGTCCGATCAAGTCGGACGACGACTAATCTTTCTTGACCTCGAACCAAATTGGAGGTTTCCGTTCAGGCACTACTTAACTTGTAACGCTCGCCTCTTATTAACCATAAACAATCCCACAATAGTCTTGGCGTCCTCTATGCTACCATCCATAATCATACGAATCGCCTCATCCATAGGAACTAAAACTACATCTATAATCTCATCAGGATCCAGATTTTGCTCCTTAAGGCAGAGATCAACGGCCAGAAACAGGTGTATACGTTCATCTGAGTAGCCAGGAACAGGTAAAATAGTACAAAGATGCTCATACCGGCTTGCCTCATATCCTGTCTCCTCGACCAGCTCCCGTTTTGCGCACTCAAGAGGCTCTTCTCCTTGCTCCAATGTGCCGGCAGGTATCTCCCATAAGGTCTTGTCCACAGCATGCCGATGCTGGCGAACAAGGACAACACGATCATCATCCATAACAGGCACAATAGCAGCCGCTCCAGGATGACGAACAACATCAAACGTAGCAGTCCTGCAAACGCTAAAAATCCTTCCTCGATATATCGTCTCCATTACTCACTCCTTATCCCTAAGAACCTTCAGCCTATACACCTGAATAGTTACGCTGCGTATAGATACAAACAAACTTCCGTGTTTTCTAGTTTTTTTCTAAAAACCCGCTGCAACCCTTGACTTTACAAGATCGTATGAGTTAATAAACTAACAATCCGCATGGATATTGGCTTTATAGCCGGTTATACAACAAAACATAAGGGAGGATAAGATCATGACTAAGACCGAACTAATTGACAAGATGGCAGAGGATGCTGGTATTACCAAGGTCGCAGCAGCAAAAGCCTTTGCTTCATTCACATCTAGCATTACAAAAACTCTGAAAAAAAAGGATGGCAAAATAACGCTTATTGGCTTTGGCACGTTTTCAAAATCCAAAAGAAAAGCTCGAACAGGTCGAAACCCTCAAACAGGAGAGCCTATCAAAATCAAGGCTACTACTACGGTTAAATTTAAAGCAGGAAAAGAACTGAAAGAAGCTGTAAAGTAACACGGAACGCTTATGGCGAACAGCAAAAAATGACCGGCCACACCAGCCAACTTATGCCTGCCATGCTCCGCTTAAGGGGCCGCGGGCATAAGTTGGCTTTGGAACATTAAAAAACAATAAAATTGAAAGTTTTCAAGCCATAGAAACCTATTCACCATCCCCGCCTGTCAATGACCAAGGTTATCCTGGGGGTTGTGCAAGGGGGTTATGGTCTGAAGATTGTAATCGCCTTTGAGAAAACAATCCGCCAGGTCTGTAATGCTGCTCTCCGTATGCATAAGCATGTCCATTTGGCGTGTGAACTGAAGCAGGCGACCCAGGTAATCCAGCCGTTCTGTTGTCTGCTCAATTGCCTGTTTTGCAAATCTCGCGCTGACCTGATCCGCCTTCACCTCCACTAAAAAAGAAAGCTCCCGCAACACCTTTTGAATCAAGCGGGCGCGCCGGTTGCGTCTAACATCATCAGCGCCTCCCCCCTTGAATTCAAAGTTAATGTAGTTCATGTCCCCTACCGGTCCGCAATAGGCATCAAGGACGCTGTAGTGGTATCCTATCCTGGAGCTGAAATTCAGGTAGTTTTCTGAGATTACCGCATAGCTTCGGTCTCCGAAGCGTTCTGATGACAGGTTGGGAGGAGAAAACATATGGCGGCTCATCACTGAAAAAAAACCCTGCCAATTAACAGGCCTCGGCTGTTGAGAGCGAATATCCTCTCTAAGCATCCCCTTTAGCAAAGCCTGAAAGGATATGCTTCTTACCTGTTCTGCCGTCACAGTAGCGGCTGCTGAGTCTTTATCAAAAAGCCCGCCTCCTAAATCTATAAGATATAGATCAAGTGGAATTGGCGCTATGAGGCGAGTTACGCCTTGATCCTGTCTGCTTACCAGGTCTCCGGTTTGAAACATCTCGGCATAGCAGCGCTCATGTACGTAACGAGTTGCGTCATGAAGGGTGCGACACCCTTTTGGGTTGAAATTGGCGCCCTTGGGATCGGTCAGGTTTAAAGGTATAATCAGGTCTGCCACACGTCGCAACGCCTTGTAGATATGGGTTTCCTTCATAATACCTTCGCGGCTAGAGCGAAGAGAAAGCAATTCAGGCACCCGCGCCCCATATATCCTTCCGGAATATGCGTCTACAGTGACCTCAGTCCCTTGTTTTAGCAGCGCACATGCCTTTTTTGTATTTAAAATAGTAGGGACACCCTCTTCCCTGGCAAGTGAGGCCATATGTCCGGTGATACTTCCAGCATCTGTAACAATAGCTTGCGCCTTCCGCATTATAACAATAAATTTGGGAGATGAATGGGCTGCCACCAGCACACCACCATCTGGAAAGGAAAGCAGGTCATGGTCGTTCTGGACGAGGTGGACAGGCCCAGAGCCGACCCCCGGACAAGCTATGTCTCCCCCTTCAAGGAGAATGGGATAGCCGGATGTTTTTTTGAATGCCTCAGCAGCAGACTCTGGCCGGTATGAAGCTAGGCGCAGCGGCCTGGTTTGCAGGATGATGATACGACCATCGGGCGCAAGGGTCCATTCCACGTCCTGGGCGCAACCGAAATGTTTTTCAAGGCGTATTCCATATTCGGCGAGTTGAAAGACTTGTTCTTCATTAAGACATGGCTGATCTTGTAGCGCCTCTGGGACAGGCTTTTCAAGTAAACCATAATCATCCCCGATACTCAGTTGCACTGATTTGCGGGCAATATCCGCTTTCAGGAGTCGCACAATGGGAGCCTTTGATAGAGTAAAGCGATCTGGTTCTATTACACCGTCTACCACGTAAGGGCAAAGGCCCCAGAGGGCATTAATGATAATATTGTCATTATGAAAATCAAAGGGATGACGTGTATACATGACCCCGCTAGACACACCAGAAATCATCTCAAGACAGGCTACACCCATGGCCATGTCTTCCATCTGAATACCCTTATGCAACCTGTACGTGATAGCACGCGGTGAAAAGAGGCTCGCGATAATACGTTTGTAGTCGTTTAAAAATCGATGACGCGGGACGTTCAAAACCGAAAGATACTGACCTGCGAAACTAAGAAGGTCATCTTCACCAACAGCGCTGCTGCGCATGGCGACTTTAACAGAGTTGTCGGCTGCTGTAAGAATATCGTAGGCCTTGTTAAAGGCTTCTGCAAGCGGTTCAGGCACATTTGCATCAAGAATAAGCCGTTCAATCTGGCTACTTATTTCAATAATGCCTTGCGGATCATCTGTTATAAGTTCCATCTCGTGCCGACGCAGTTGGGGCATAAGGTTGTTCTCTGCAATAAAAGAGTCAAAAGCCAACGTGGTTATCGCAAAGCCTCGGGGCACAGGAAGTTGTACTATCGAGTGAACCTCGCCCAGGTTAGCGTTTTTCCCGCCTACTGTTTCTCCCATGTCTTTCGTGATTTGGTCATATGGCAGCACCAGTGTTTCTGCCTTGACTCCTCTGCGGTCTTCAAGCTTATCCCTAAGTTGAGCGCTGATCTCTTCAAAGACCTGTTTTAATTTGCTGTATCTCCCCTCCCCTATGCTATCGAGACTATAGACCATATGTCCTACATGAAAAATGCTGCGCATAACCAAGGATCGTATATAGTTATAACCAAAAACGTATTGGCCTGAGAGCTTTTCTTCTGCGTCAGAGATAAGCTTTAGCAGTTCCGCGTTTGATTCAAGCAGCCCCCTGAAATGCCGGTACTTATCCTGCAAGCTCGATTTAAAGGACTCGTCTTCTTGCAGACCTTTTGATTTTTTACGCCTAAACAATAAAGACAATAAACTCATCTGTCATATCCTCGACCCTCCACCATCAAGGTGGAAGGGAATTGGGAGGGGGTTAGGGTGAAGGTGAACATGTGCGTCAGCGCTGACCGGAAATAAACTGCGTTGCAAATTGCCCATTAACCATGATACTGTTTTGCCAAGCTTCATTAGCGCCTCCCTGTGGTTTCATACCGTTTATACTAATTTATCACAGAAAACGCTAATGAAGCTTTCTTTTAACTAAACCTCTTTATTCTATACTTTTGCAAGAGGCACTGGAGATATTTTATTATGTCATGGATAAAGAAAATAGAACAGGTGGTAATCGGCGGGGACAGAGACCTGAATGACCCTGCCATCTTTCACAAATTATCTTTAATGGCGTTTTTTGCATGGATTGGACTCGGAACCGACGGACTTTCATCATCCTGTTACGGCCCCGAGGAAGCATTTAGAGTTCTGACTTATTATCCTTGTCTGGCATTAATTGTGGCAATTGCAACTACTGTTACGATTTTTATTATCAGCGCAGGCTATAATCAGATTATTGAGGTTTTCCCCACAGGCGGAGGCGGGTATATGGTTGCTTCCAAACTTTTGAATCCCACCGTAGGGATGATTTCAGGATGTGCTTTGCTTGTGGACTATGTTTTGACCATCAGCCTGTCTGTATCTAGCGGTGTAGATGCAATGTTCAGCTTTATGCCTTCTGCCTGGCTGGAATACAAGCTGATAACTGCTCTGACCTGTGTTGTTCTTCTCATTGTCATTAATATGCGGGGAACAAAAGAATCTGTCATGCCTTTGGTTCCGATATTTCTGGTTTTTATTTTTACCCATGCCTTTGCGTTTATTTACACGCTGATTGTTCATGCAATGGATTTTCCGCAGGTAATTTCGGAAACATCAACAGGGTTTAAAACAGCATATTCCGAACTGGGTATGCTCGGTCTGCTTATACTGATTATGAAAGCATATAGCATGGGGGCAGGAACTTTTACAGGAATTGAAGCCGTAAGCAACGGTCTTCCGATTCTCAGGGCACCGAAGGTTGCAACAGCCAAAAAAACAATGACCTATATGTCAGTTTCGCTATCAGTTACCGTAATCGGTTTTATGCTGGGCTATATTCTCTATCACGTTGTGCCAACGCCTGATATGAGCAAAACCCTGAATGCTCTTTATTTTGAAAAGATGACGGTAGGCTGGTCAGGAAAGACGGGGCATGCTTTTGTGTGGATAACCCTTTTTTCCGAAGCGGCGTTGCTGTTTATAGCTGCTCAGACCGGTTTTTTGGACGGTCCCCGTGTAATTGCCAATATGGCATTAGACAGATGGTTCCCCACTAAATTTGCTATGTTGAGCAACCGCCTTGTAAATCATAACGGGATTCTGCTGATGGGCATTACCGCTCTTCTGACAATTTTACTTGCTCATGGTAACGTGCGAATCCTGGTTGTTCTTTACAGTATCAATGTTTTTATTACATTTGTCCTGTCTCAGTTGGGAATGATACGGCACTGGTGGAATGTCCGCAGCAGTGACAAACATTGGATAAGATGCCTCATCATCAACGGAATCGGTTTTGTTCTGACAGTGTTTATTCTTAGTTCGGTTGTGGTGCTGAAATTCCATGAAGGGGGATGGGTTACAATTTTTGTAACCGGCTCGCTTATTGCTGCGGTTCTTTTGATAAAAAAGCATTATTCCCGCGCAGGAGAACTTCTGCAAAAACTCAATACGCTTGTTTCCGTTGTATCAGAAGAGATGAATACCTTTAAATCTAAAAAATCTCCGGAATTCGATCCTCATTCCAAAACTGCGGTTATTCTGGTAAGCGGATTCAACGGAATCGGATTGCATACACTGATGAACGTGATTAAGGTCTTTGACAACATATTCAAAAATTATGTTTTCGTTCAAATCGGTGTTGTGGATGCAGGGACATTCAAAGGATCAGAAGAAATCAGCCAGCTACACGTTCATACAAACAACGATACTTTCCGTTATGTGGAATATATGAAACAGCACGGATATTATGCAGAATCGTTTACAGCAATCGGGAATGATGTAATTAAGGAAGTTATTGAGCTTACCCCAAAAATCAGAGAAAAATTCTCAAATATAATATTTTTTGGAGGACAGTTGGTGCTTCCTGAAGAAAATTTTATTACCAAATGGCTGCATAATTATATTACCTTTGAGCTTCAACGCCGGTTCTATCAAGAAGGAACCCCTTTTATGATTATGCCGATCAGGGTATAAAAGAAAAGCGTGAGAGAGACTCAGGAAATATTTTCACCGGAGTGACTATTGGTAACGCCAATAAAAAAAATTACAATCTTTGCAGGGGTTGCAATAGCTCTACTTATAGTAGTTATATTTTTTTCGCCGGTCACGACGACTCTTGCCAGACTCTATTCTTTCCTATGCGACCGTGAATCAATAAAAGAATTTCTGTCAAACGCAGGCGCCCTCGCGCCTCTGGTGTTCATGGGAATTCAGACGTTCCAGGTTCTACTTGCCCCTATACCAGGCGAACTTACTGGTTTTCTGGGAGGGTATCTTTTCGGAGTAGGCCTGGGGTTTTGCTACTCAACTATCGGGCTAACTATTGGCTCTTTAATTAATTTTTATGTTGGCCAAATATTGGGGCGCAGACTGGGTAATAGGCTCATCCCAGCACGATACGTTGATCGTTTCCACGACATCATGAAAAAACAGGGAATCGTCGCTTCTTTTGCTTTATTTGTTATCCCTGGATTCCCCAAGGACTATCTATCTATCTTCCTGGGGTTTTCTGATTTATCCATAAAAACATTCCTCATTATATCCACCTTTGGCCGCATGCCCGGAACGCTTATGCTCAGCCTTCAGGGGGCGCAAGTTTACAATAAAAACTATACCTCCTTTTTTATCATATTTTTTATATGCCTTTTTATCATAGCCTTAGTCATATATAACCGCAAAAAGGCAAGTCCTTGATGGCTTTGAGAAAAATCGATTTTAGGGCCATTATGTATCTTGCGGTGAAAGAAAAAAAACCTCAACTCGTTGAGTGTTTTTCCGATACGGATATATAAGTAAGCTTGAAGGATTATGGCAATGTCAGTTTGGATTCATAGAGCGTTTTTGGTTAGCTTGTTAATAGGCACGTGCCTGATGAAAACTGGTTTATGCGAAGAAAATAATGATCATGCCGATTTGTTGAAACGCCTTAATCATCTTGAAGAGCGGATACAACAACTTGAGCAAGAAGGATCAGGAGTCGATTCTGAACAAAATGGACTAAAGCGGGAAGATGTCGGGGGTGGCACCCTGGGAATAACAGATCCCACAGACTTGTCTGGCATGATGAATAAACTCACTCCTAAACAGCAGGAGGAGTATCAAAAAATTTTAAAGATGCTGGAACAGGTAAAAACACAAACAGAAGAAAGAAACCGCCTTCTCGAAAAGCTTCAATAGTGGGACTGCAAAGTCACCGGACAGGGTGTAATTGCAATGAACCGAACAATTAGGATCTTCATATCACTGTGTACAATCGTTCTTGTTAGCCTAATATTCATTTCTGCAACTTTGGGCATAACGCTTGATGACTATAAAAAATACAAAGGAGAAGGGGCTGCATATCTACTCCATGACTACACGGGCGAAAACCATTTTGCACTCGCCATTGTAGGAATCGATGGAGTAGCAAAACATGTTGTGATAGAGGTCTTTGCCAAAAGCGATATAGCAGGCAAGGGACTCTTTCAGCAATTTGTGTTTGCGTTTCCAGAAGATCGGCCTGTTATTAATAAAGCATACATTATGATAGATGGGCAATCTCCTATGACCATCCCTGCAACCGCGTTGTCCAAAACTGATAATCTCAGAATAGAAGATTTTCTGACAAAAAAAGATGACCTCCAATCCGGAAATTATGGAAAAAAAATTGGAACTGAAACGATCCACGTGCCTGCTGGCGCAACAGAATGTATACACTATCAGCATAAGGGAGACGGCTGCGTAGTTGATTTCTGGCTCAGTGACCAAGTCTTACCGATCGGTATTGTTAAGCTGAAGTCCCGAGGATCGAAGCAGATGCAGAATTACACCTTGGAACTTACCAAGGTTCTGAGCGGTGTGGGACAGGCGATCGACGAGACAAGGGTTGTGCCTCTTTCAGAAGAGATGAAGCAAATTTTAAACATTGCCGTGAAGCTCCATTAAGGAAAGCGAGCGCCTTTTCCTCTGGTAAGATATCACAAATCTGTGCGCTTCATCCCTGATTCGCTCAAGAAATAGCAGCAGGTCGTTGTCTCTATTAAACGAAACCGGATTCTTCCGGCCTGGCACAAAAACCTTGTCAAGATTTTCGCCTCGCTTTTTATCATGCTTGGCTATGGCAATCACATCAATTTGAGACAATTTACCAAGCTCTTCTAGGGCGCGGCAGGCAACTCCAAGCTGTCCTCTGCCGCCATCTATGACAAGCATGTCCGGCAGCGGCTCTGGCTCTTGGACTTTTCCATACCGCCTGTGAATTACCTCACGGAGCATGCCATAGTCGTCGCTTGCGCCCGCTGACTTGATCCTGCACTTCCAATACAATGACTTGTCAGGGGCATCTCCATGAAAAGCCACAACCGCGCCCACCTGCTCTGAACCGGAAAAATGGGAAAGGTCTATGCACGCAATCCGTTCAGGGAGGCGGGAAAGCCCAAGCTTGACCTCTAGCCGGCCAAGTAAAGATTCAGCATCCCCCTTTTTTAAGTAGGATTCAAGCGCTTGACGCGCGTTTTTATTGGCTATGTCGAGCAGCCGTTTTTTATCCCCGCGTAAAGGCATGAACAATCGTATCCCAGAACCCTTTTCATCTTCCAGCCAGTCTTTGAGCACAAAAGCATCCGGTAGCTTCACAGGCGTTATAATCTCATCAGGGATAGAAGCCTCTTTTGCGTAGCGCTGCTTAATGAACGACTCTATGATCTCTCTTTGGTCGGCTGCTATTGCTTGAAACGAGAAGGTGTCTCCGCCAATAAGCCTCCCTCCCCTGACAAAGAGAATCGCTACTGTAGCAGCATCCTTTTCGCACTCAAGACCGAGTATATCCCGATCTTTTTGGTCAAGAGCGACTGCGACTTGTTTTTCCAGTATATCTTCCAAAGCGATAATATTATCCCTCAGGGCTGCGGCTTGCTCAAATTGCTGTAAATCAGATGCCAGTTCCATCCGGGCCTTCAGCCCATCAATAACCAAACGCCCCCTGCCTTTTAAAAACTGTACCGCGTCATCGACCGACTTACGGTAATCCTCCCTGGAAACCAAATCTGCGCAGCATCCGGAGCATATCCCTATCTGGTAGTTTATACATGGCCGGGTTCGCGTTATCACCTTGGCTGATTTGCATGGCCGAAGCTTAAATATCTGTGAGATTGTCTTTATTGTAGCACGAACAGCTCTGGATGAAGTAAATGGGCCGAAGTAAAATCCATTCCTCTTTTTCCGCCTTCTTACCACTGCCAGCCTGGGAAACGGATTATCGATATCCAGGAATAGAGAGGGATATGACTTGTCGTCCCTCAGCACCACGTTATAGCGCGGCCTGTGCCGCTTTATCAGATTGGATTCGACCAGAAGCGCCTCTTTTTCGGTCTGAGTGAGCATGGTCTCTATACGATAGACCTTGTCTAAAAGGGCTTCCTGTTTAGGCGTTTTATTTTTTGAGGAAGAAAAATACGATAAGACTCGCTTTCGCAGATCAATGGCCTTGCCGACGTAAAGCGCCACGCCTGACTTGTCTTTCATGATATAGACGCCGGGAAGGGACGGGAGTTCGTGCAATTGCTTTAATAATTCATCGTTCATAGCCTGATTTTGCATTTTGACGCAACATAAGATCAGCAAGCACAAGGCAGACCATGGCCTCGCATACGGCGTTTATTCTGGGGATAGCCGACACATCATGACGGCCTTGCACAGAGATAAAGGCAGACTTGTTTTCAGTGGTAATCGTCTCCTGATCAATGGAAATAGAAGGAATAGGCTTGACCGCAACCCTGACTACGATCTGCTCTCCGTTTGATATCCCGGCCAATATGCCTCCGGCGTTGTTTGTGCAAAACCCTTGCGGAGATATCGGGTCGTTGTTCTGCGAGCCTGGCATTCTGGCCGCGTTAAAGCCAGCGCCTATTTCAACCCCTTTTACCGCCCCAATGCTCATAAGCGCCTTTGCAAGTTCCGCGTCCAGCTTATCGAACACCGGCTCTCCAAGTCCGGCAGGAACGCCTTGGGCAACTATTTCAACTATTCCTCCGATAGAATCCCCTGATTTCTTCACCTCCAAAACCCGTTTTCCCATTGCTTGTGCCGCATTCGGGTCAGGGGAGCGAAAGGGATTCCTGTCGATCTCTGCCATATCTGTTTTTTCAGCTTTTATGCCTCCAAGCTCAAGAGTATAAGATATTACCGATACAGCCTCATTAGCAAGCACGGCGCGCGCTATTGCTCCTGCCGCCACCCTTCCTACAGTCTCACGGGCAGACGCCCTCCCCCCTCCACGCCAATCACGGATCCCATATTTTTTGTCATACGTGTAATCCCCATGCCCGGGCCGATATAAATCCCTGAACGGAAGATATGCGTCGCTTTTCGCGTCTTGATTCTCAACCAGCAGCGAGATTGGAGTTCCTGTAGTAACTCCGTCTAATACCCCTGAAAGGATATTCACTCGATCCTTTTCGCCCCTTGAAGTAGAAACTGCTCCCTCGCCAGGGCGTCTCCGGTCAAGGTCTTTCTGGATAATATCCTCGTCAAGAGATATCCCGGGAGGACATCCGTCCACTACCGCTCCTATTGCTTTACCATGCGATTCGCCCCAGGTTGTTGCCTTGAATAAAATGCCATATGTGTTGCCTGACATGGTCACTCCTTCATACGGTAGGCGAGTCACAGCGACACGCCATGACTGTTTTTGAACGTGCAAGACAAAATTCTCACACGGTTTCTCACACAGCAATAAAAAAGGACTCAGAGAAAATTCTCTAAGTCCCTGATTTTACTGGTGCGCCCAGCAAGATTCGAACTTGCGACCTACGGATTCGTAGTCCGGCGCTCTATCCACTGAGCTATGGGCGCGTGAAACGCTTAAGTATATATCTTTCAGGGTTCTGTCAAGATGTTTGACTTTGGTCCCTTGATGTCTGAATAATACTCTTTTTCGCACTTTGGGCATAAGCCGTGGGTAATTTCAATATTTCCTTGTTCCGACAGATAAGCCTCGATCCTTTGCCATGAGTCTTTCCCAACATGAATACTATGGCAATGCATGCAGATAGGGAGTAGGCCTTGTAATTTTTTTACATGCATTAGCGCCTCTTCCAGTTTATTCACCTTGGCCGAAAGGGTTGCCTGTAGTTCAACCACTCGTTTGCCAACCGCGAGCCTGGCTTTTAACTCATCGTTATCAAACGGCTTTGAGATATAGTCATTTGCGCCGGCGTTTAACCCCTCTATGATCCGTTGCTTGCGGCCAAGGACTGTAAGAAGGATTATGTAGGCTGGATTGGCGGACGAATTTTGTCTGACGGCATGGCATACGTCTATGCCGTCCATGTCTGGCATCATCCAATCAAGTATAGCCAGCTTAGGGCTGTCTTGCGCCTGGAGTATCTGTAACGCCTCTTTGCCTGCGCCCACCGCGACCACCTCGTATCCGGAATCCGCCAGCATGGATTCAAGCATACACCTTGATGTTACATCATCGTCAGCGATCAGGACTTTCATGTTACATTACTCCTTTTTAAGATTTCTTTCAGTTTTTTAAACTCAAGTTTGATAACAATTAAGCAGTTTTTTAACAGATTAATATCGTTAGCCTCTCTTGCCTCTTCTATTTTTAACGCCGCATCCTGCAAGGCTGCCGCTCCGATATTGGCTGCCGCTCCTTTTAAGGTATGTGCTTGACGATATATCATGTCCATATCCTGTTTTACAATAAATTCTTCAAGCAGGTGTATTTGTTTTGGCGCGTCTTCCAAAAACACGGACATTATATGATTCAGGGTATTTTCGTCTCCGCTCAAGCGCGCAAGCAGCGAATCCTTGTCAAACACCAGATTACGGCGTCTTTCCAGAGGTTCATCCTGCTTTGGTTTTTTATGGTTGATGTCAGAAGTGTTTGCCGCTGTCCATCGCGAAATAACTCTGTTGAGCATGACTGGATCAATTGGCTTTGAGACATAGTCGTTCATGCCTGCGTGCAGGCATTTTTCCTTGTCTCCTTTCATGGCGTGGGCTGTCATAGCTATAACCGGTATCTCGTGGTCAAGCACGCAAGAGTTTGGATCGCGAATCCGCTCTGTTGCAGAGATTCCGTCCATTACCGGCATCTGAACATCCATCAGCACAAGGTCGTATTGCCGGAGTTCAAGCGCGGCAATGGCCTCAGCGCCGGTGCCGACTATTTCAGCCTGTAACCCCATTTTTGCAAGCAACTTCTCTATGATCGCCTGGTTCGTAGGATTATCCTCAGCCACCAGCGCTCTGAGTTCTGGCTTGGTCTTAACATCTCTTTGAGGAGCGGAGACAACATTTAAGACAGTTGATTTTGGCGGTTGTTGTGAGCTGAATGCTTCAATAAGTGAATTGAATAGTTGAGACTGTTTTAACGGCTTGGCAAGGGATGCGGCAAACCCTGCCTTGCGCAGCCGCTCAGGGAGAAGAGGTTTTTCAGATGAGCTTAAAAGGATCAATACGCAGTCTTTAAATGTCGGATCGTCGGAAATGATTCTGCCAAGCCGCTCTCCATCTGTCTCTGGCATGATCATATCTATAAGGACGCAATGAAAGGGGTCATTCATATTGATCGCGGCGCAGAGCTCTTCCAATGCCTCTTTTGCATTATTCGCCTCTGCATGCCTGCACCCCCATTGCCCGAGCATAGCGGCCACTCCCTTTAGGTTGGTGACATTATCGTCAACCACCAGGATACGTTTTCCCCGAATCTCGCTGTAATCTAAGATATCTCCTGTTGTAATATCAGTCGATTGCCTGCGCAACGGAAGGTCAAACCAGAATGTGGATCCTTCCCCCTCTTTTGACTCTATGCCTATTTTACCGCCTATCATTTCTATGAGCTGCTTTGAGATGGCCAGACCTAAACCAGTGCCGCCGAATTTGCGCGTCATTGTGGCGTCCGCCTGTACAAACGGGGTAAAAAGCGTTTTCAGCTTATCGGACGGTATTCCTATTCCTGTGTCTTTAATAATAAAACGCACAATAACTATTCCGTTATCCTTATCCTTATCAAGACACACATAAAGCGAGATCTCGCCGGAGCCTGTGAATTTAACGGCGTTCCACAAGATGTTGTTTAAAATCTGACGAATCCTGACCGGATCGCCTTTAAGAAGAGGTGGGACATTAGGTTCCATGAAATATACAAGCTCAAGCCCTTTTTCATGCGCCTTTATTGCGATAAGCTCCAATGTCTCTTCCAGCAGCCATCTTAGATTAAAATCAATGGTTTCGATCTCAAGCCTGCCAGCTTCTATCTTTGAAAAGTCGAGTATGTCGTTGATAACTGTAAGGAGTACTTTTGCGCTGCTTTTAGCCATTTCAGCATATGAACGCTGTTCAGGGGTGAGATCAGTGTCGAGCAGCAGTCCTGTCATTCCGATAACCCCGTTCATTGGAGTTCTGATCTCGTGGCTCATTGCTGCAAGAAACTGGCTTTTTGCGCTGTTTGCTGTTTCCGCCTCCTGTTTTGCCTTTAACAAGGCTTGTTCTGCCTTTTTTCTGGCCGTGATATCTCTAAACGACTCTATGATGCCGATTACCTTGCCTCCTTGTTTCAGAGGAGTAACAACAGCCTCGAATGGTATTCTGCGTCCATCACAAATTTCCTTGACTACTTCAAGTCGAATTCGTTCCTTGCCGGAAATTATGCTATCAAGCGGGCACTCTTCTGTAAAACAAAGCGCGCCATGTAGTTGGTTGAAGCATTTTTTGCCTATAGAGCCTGCCTCAGGTACGCCTGTCAGTTGTTCCATCTCGCTGTTTACCCTGACAATATTGTATTTTGCGTCTATCACTCTCATGGCATCCCCTGAACCGTGCAGGATCGCGGCAAGCCGGTCGTGGGAATTAGTTATTTCGGAAAGCATTTGATTAAAGGCGCGGGCAAGCTCGCCGATCTCCCCTGTGGCGTTTTCCTCAGCCCTGGCGGTCATATCCAGACTTGCAATTCTGCGGGCAACTGCTAAAAGGCCGTCAATTTGTCTGGTTATGCCTTTTGACAGCCTGTAACTCATGATGGCTGCCAGCAAAAACGAAGTAGTCCCGATCAAAAGCAATATGCGCGGGATATTTTTATTTATTTCATGAAGATTTTTTAGTGTCGCAACAAATACGTTATGTATGGCCTCAGCATTTTGATCCAGAGAATCGTCTATAATCTGCGCTACCGAGTCCAGATGCTCCATTTTCTCAAAGACTTTTTTATGGCTGGCTACAGAAGGATCAACGGCAAAAAGGATGTAGGCTGCCTTTTTATAATCAGGAAGGCGCGATTCGATTTCAAAAATTGTTTTATTTATCGTGCCGATTGTTCCGGTAATTGTGAGGCTGTGATATGTTGCTGTTGTTTCGGCAAGATCAGAGATGGTCGATTTTAAGTCTTTTATACGATTCTCGACTATTAGAATATCTTGTTCGAATATGTCTTTTTCTTTAGGAATATTATATATTGCATAGTCGTGAGGCCCCATCAGGGAATCTTTGAATGCGATTCTAAGTTGCTGTAAGGAATCTTCAAGTTGGGCTATACTACGAGCCTGCTCTCCGGCAGAATGCACCTTTGATATTCCAATTCTGGAGGTTGTTCCGCACATCATGACCAGCAAAAGCAAGATTGCTGAGAGGAGCCATATCTTATGCTTTATCAGCATGGGTTGTTAAATAATCCTTTACTGCGGCGTGTAGTGTGCTGACGGCAAGCATTGCGCAGTCCGCTGATTCATTCTGGGGCATGCCTACACGCTCACGAATAGAGTCCGCGTTAATATCCTGAATTTTGACTACATCTTTCCCTTTTGCCAGGCTTGCCGCCGCCTCCACGCATGTAAGGCTATAAGCGCATCCGTTAGTCCAATGAGACACGTCTATCACCTTGCCGGCGTTTATCGCAAGCCTGATCTCCATGGTATCGCCGCATTTTCCGGTGGCGCGGCCTATGCCGTTAGCAGAGACGAGTTGCGGATTTGCAAAGTAGTGAACAAGAGACCAGATAGTCAAAATGACAATTAATACCCCACAACCCATTATTATGTTGAGCCACATTTGATACACCCCTATTGAAAATAGCAACGATACATCATGATGGAAAAATTCTCAATACCCCAGTCAAATACCCAACGCTTAAGGAGAGGATTCATGAATCACTGGACTATAAAACCCCTTATGAAATTTATTTTAAAAAATCTGTAAACAAACAACCAAAACAGGCGGCCTGATTATGCACCATATACAACCCGTTTTTTTGTCTTGACAATGGGGAGAGGTTCAGCCTTGATGAGAAGCGAGAAATGTTCAAAGATGAAATCTGTGTGCTTCAATCCATTGAACGAAGCTATTCAAATATTTTGTGATCAGCCTAAATTGCATGTACTGGAATATCTCAAGCGTGGGTCTGTCTGAAGGGAACCCTGGTAGTTTAAGATGTCCCCCGAAAAAGCGGGCATCCTTGACACCAGTCCTTTGCAACTATTTGTATGCTTATACCTTGCCGTTATCAAATATTATATTTCCCCTTTAAGATACAACTTACGTTCCTTCTCTGGGAACCGCTCTATTGCATAACGTAGCATAGTACGAGGCATATCTTTATAGTTCTTGTTTAAAAAATCCTTTTCTACAGTTAAATCACGCTTGCCAATTTCTCTGAGCATCCAACCAACGGCTTTATGAATTAAGTCTGCGCCATCATTTTTTAGTATGGCTGATATTGCTAAGGCATCTTCAAAATCATTCCGTCTTATCATGTACAAAGTCGATATTATAGAAATCCTCCGTTCCCACAAGTTCTTTGATCTCGCCATTTTATAGAGAGGTGATTTGTCTTTATCCGCCAAGTATGCTCCTACAACATAACCGGCAGACAAATCGACTAAATCCCAATTGTTAATATATATTGTATTATCCAAATATAGTTTATAGACTTTCTTCTTTTTTTGTTCGTTTCCTTTAGAAAACATTTCTACAAGCATTAAGAGAGCAAACAGACGTTCTTCATGAAAAGCAGATCTAAGAAGAAGCATAATTTCATCAAGCAAAATCCCTTTATATTTTTTGACCTGGCTTCTGATAACAGGGACCCTAATGCCAAGAAACTTATCTCCTTCACCATATTCTCCCTTGCCAGTCTTAAAGAAACGGCTTGCATGTTCGGCCCTGGTCTTATCGCCCAGTTTTCTTAAAGCATCCTGGATTTCTTGTGCGGTAATTTTCATGTATTGGATAACCTACAACTTGATGTATTTTTTAGGGGCAAAATTAGTTGCCATTGTCCATACTGTAGCAACACAGTTTGTAACGCAAAAAACTACCAATTTCCTATAGTAATGCTGGAATAAACTTAGCCAGCAAATAGAGATCTTCTGCGCCAGCAACAACTCGATGCACCACGCCCGAGGGTATAACTGCACATGTTCCCAATTCATAGGCGACCTCTTTGTTAGCAAGGAAGCCTTTCCCAGTGCCTTCGATTGGTTCGTGCAATTCCCAATTATTATCATGGATATGCTCACCGATCTCGCAACCAGATTTAATCCTAACAAGGTGAGCGCTAAAACGGTTATCAGTCATTTCGCCCTTAACAAGATGTTTTAGATATACCCCTTTGAATTTGGGATGCTCATTCCAATCAAGAGCGCCTGCATCGATGTTAATACCGTTACCTAATACTTTTCCTTTACTGATTCTTGCGGCTCTTAACCACCGTATTCCATAGCTTTATTAAGCTATTACCGGAGCGAATCCAATACTGCTCTTGCTTCCGGTGCCAATTTAAAAAACGATTCGAGTTTATCGCAAGCATACATGTTGCATCCTGCACAATTGTCTAAATGCTTCTCCATACAACATTTTCTAAGCTCACACATGCTGGAACAGTAGAAGAATTTTCTGCCATCAGAACGGCAGCCGTCACAATTGATGTGCTCGGCCTTGATATCCGCTTTGTATCTTTGCGACCACTCCTTTGCCACTAAAGCTCTCATCTCATTATTATCGGTCTGAGTAGCTAAGTACGCCTCGCATTTGGAACAATCCAGTCCACAACAAGAAAGCATTTTATTACTCCTTTCCATCTTGAGTTGGTTTCAAGTAATCTTGCATAGGTTTCTTATATGCAAAGCCAGTATTCATCCGCATGACATTTTGTATTTTCCAATGATCATTTCATGACCATATAGGTTTATGCCATAAGAATCAACTTTTTCATTGGGTTAACCAAAGAGAAGCCTTTGAATATGCAGAAAATTCCGGTCAAGAGGATTCAAAGAAGCACCTGGGACAGGCGACTTTGGCCTATTCAGGGGCATGGCAATGGGGATGAGGAATGATAGGATTGCTGGATAACCATAAATAGACGTGGGGTGGCATTCCCAAGAAATAATAGAAGAGCCACCTCACCATTCTCACTAAACAGGCCATAGAAAAGATTCACGCAAAGCGGCATCTAAACAGCATCCTTCAGAGTCTTTCCAGCCTTAAACTTTACTGCGTTGCTCGCCTTAATCTTGATCGCCTCGCCGGTCTGAGGATTTCGACCTTTACGTGCTTTGCGTCGAACCTTGGAGAAAGTTCCAAAACCAGTTAATGTGATCTTTCCGTCTTTCTTTTTCAGTGCAGGGGAAGCCACGAGACTGTGCAACCATTACCTTGCCCGACTTCATTGACATGAAAATGGTGGGCGGAAGATTCTTGAAAGTGATCACAACGGGGATAGCTTTCGCATAGTGATGAGTATCCTCAGAAAATGACAATTTCACCCAAAGGGATTTGGACTGGCAATAATGGAGATGCCAAGGAAATCTCGAATAGATACTGCTGCTGGTGCCCTGCACCACGTCATGGTCAGTGGGTGGTCAATTTTGGGTCAGCACAACCACTTGAGTTTAAGAATGTACAAATCGTACCTAAAGATGATACTATATCGGACAACTCACATATTCCACAATTTGTAGATATGCAGCTCTTTCAAGGTTTATCATCCCGTCATCAGAGCTGAAGTTTATCTTAGCTGATTTCGAAAAATGGCCTTATGGATATACACAGAATGGGCCTGAGAAACTCTGTGAACTCTATGGGGAAAACAGTGTAGACAAGATGGCTAGAAAGTATTTCACAATTAGCAAGCTCTTCCATCATCTAAGGCATTGTTTTGTCAAGAATATGCTTGGCAAGAATAGAATAAACTCCAATAGTATAGTCCTTATCGCAGAGAAGATGTATTTGAATTTTGCTCATGATGTAGATACGGCCATATGGTCATTTTGCAACACAATGTGGCAGGATAGCACCAGAGAAAAATTGTTAGCAGCCGGTTATGACACTGTTAACTTGTATGAAGAAAAGCAGGGGGGGATTAGCATATCCATATAGTGTTGATCAGAGGGAGAATGGAACATGAAATCTATCATCTATATAGTGTCTGAACGAAAACGCGGATGAACCTTT
>JAZDIE010000092.1:0-12550 GCA_043805295.1 Pseudomonadota bacterium | reverse complement strand
TCCATCCTTTTTTTCTTAAAAGAGAAGGTATTTTTCTTAAGGATGATATATTTATTTTTATATTATTTTTAAAATAACTATCTGTTATAGCACGGTAAATTCGGCTATAATCATTAATATTATCACTGGAAGAAGGAACAGAAGTCTGAATAACTTTTTTTTAACAACAGGATCAAAACACAAAATTCCTAATAGATCAAAAAAACTAAATTTTTTTCCTTTTTGTTCACCTTCTGAAAAACCTTGAAGTTCACTTAAACCTATATTTGAAGAATTTGTTCTTACAATACAATCTGACTTTATAATACTTTTACATGCCAACCGTATTCCTTGCTTTGCCTCTTTTAATTCTATCTGATCGCTTACTTCAACTTCGCCTTCTTCTATTAAGACCCTACATTTTCCACAAATTCCAAGCCCGCCACAAGAAGAATTAAATTTTATTCCAGCAATGACTGCTGCATCAAATCTGGTTTTTCCTTCATCTACATCAACTGTTATTAACCCTGGTTTAAATATTATTTTTTTTTTCATTATCAAACAATTTCCGATGATAGTTGATCTTTCGTAGGGGCAGATTCCAAATCTGCCCTCTTATTTTTATAATTTAGGGGAGGTTTAGAACCTCCCCCTACAATATTCATTAACCTCTATTTTTTTCTTATTTAGTGTCTGAACGAAAACCTCCCCTTTGGCTCAATCTCTACGTCAGGCTCGGATTTTAAAATCCTCAATCAAACACAGTGTAGTCGTCGTCCGACTTGATCGGGCAAACCAGGTATTAATCAATATTCTGGATCGTCCGATCAAGTTGGACGACGACTAATCTTTCTTGACCTCGAACCAAATTGAAAGTTTTCGTTCAGACACTAATTACGAGAATATTCGGGATGCTGCTCAACAAGCATTGTCACGAATAGGAGGTGAGATCATGCCTACAGTAGCGCCGAGTCATTAATAGAACAAGGGATGCAGCAGGGATTACAGGATGGATTACAACAAGGAAAACTTCAAGAGGCCAAAGTTGTTATTCTGGAAATTCTTGAATCACGGTTTGATGTATTGCCGCCTTCTATCCTTAGAACGGTGGAGGCTATTTCCGACCTTGCAATCCTTAAACTGAAGTTCCTGAAGCAGAACAAATATAACCAATTGATTTCAAAAAATATTTTTGAGATCTAGGTGTGCATTTACACGACTACACTGTATTTTGCAATATTGTCAAAAGGTTGGTGTATTTAAGAATACAACATTTTTCTTTCTTGAAGTCAATCATTTTGGCCGAATTTGAACGATTTACATAACTACAAAAAAACAGGTATTTTTAGTAATTTGTTTTTTATATCAAAGGATTAGGCCAAAAATGCTCCAGGAACTTCGGCTTAAACTCCTTAGAAAAAAGGCGTTGTCGATTGAATCCTTACAGCAATTTGAGAAGGTTATAGAAATAATATCGATGTGATCAAATAACCCTTTGATGTCAAACTCAACAACCCAGTCATAACTCCAGCAACTGTGATACTTTTCTTTGATATCTGAGGCTTATTATTGGGAAGTGATCCACGTCTTTTTATCCGTCCCAGAAGGAGCACTAAGGAGGCTATTCATAATAACATGAACAATCAGCATCGGGAAATCGGTAGAGGTGAGAGATGCTATAGCTCCATTCGCTGTGAAAATCGCACTTCGTCAGTGCTATGGAAGTGTCCAGTTTATTTTGAATAGCCTCCTAATCCGGAAATACTGCTGGTGGAATAACATTTGTTTCTATTGATTTGATGCCGGGGACTTCTTTAACCAAATCATTTACCCTGGCCGCTGTGTTGCTTTCGTGACCCGTTGATGACGCAATAGCCACATAGACATTGCCATCATTGCTACTGGCTTTGGCCTTTGGGAATTCATTGATTAAGGCGAGTTGGACTTTTGCTGCCAAAATCAAATCGTTTAAGATCATTTGAGATTTGGGCGTTGTTTGAAAACAAGGCAGGCTTACGTTGTAGGCTAACAAGTCAACCGCATCTTCCACGCTTAGTTTGTTAATATGAATAGTAAGATCATAGAGCTTTGGATTCCATACATCAACCCCATAAAGATGGAGGCTCCATTTGCGTCTTTCATCATCGTCTTTCTGTATGATATGTCTCGCCTTATTTTCAGAAATTTTTTCTCTTTCCATTTCTTCTCTTATTCTATCTTCCATATTTGCAATAATTCTTACCTTAAGAACATGCGGAACCCCTTTAAGAAAAAATTGTCCTCCCAAGCCATGATATACTATGTTATCTTTTTTGATATGTTCCAACAATGCTTCCCTGAAAAAGGCGATGTATCTTTCTTTCCCATATGTAAAGCGTTCCAATACCGAAGGCGCATCATGAATTGCGTTAATCAGCTTAACCTCAGGTATGTTGAAGTGTTCCGACGCCTCTAAAAGGACATTTCTCCAAATACACTCATATCCCAACTTGGCAGCAAGTTTTTGAGCAATCTCTTTACCCTTACTATAAGAACCTCTTGAAATAGTAATAACAGACATTTTTTCTCCTTTTCAAAAGCTTAATAAAACACATTTCCTGGGCGTCTTTATCCGTTTTCTGCCTGAGATCAGAAAACACACCAAGCCGTTCAGCATATACCCCTGAACGGTTGCATAATCCCTCGCTTACAGCTTTTCACACATATTAAATCACATGATTCTGCCTTCGGTGAAAGGCACTTGGCATAATCTATAATTACCCTGTTATCCTTTATGGTAATTGCTTTTGCAGGGCATTTTTTCTCGCACATGCCGCAAGATATGCAACCTGCGTCACATACCCCCATAACCGCCTTGCCAGACTCTTGGGAATTGCAAGCCACTAAAACGCGGGCATTGCGAGGCACAATAGAAAGCACTCCTTTTGGACAGACCTTTGCACAGCTTCCGCACCCTACGCAAAGATCATCATTCACAACAGGGAAGCCGTTCTCAATAGTAATTGCGCCAAACGGGCAGACATTGACGCAGTCTCCTAAACCTATGCAAGCAAAACGGCAGTCAAGTGGACCGCCAAAAACCATAGCCGCGCCTGCGCATGAATTATGGCCGAGATAATCGCATCTTTTGCTTACATTCCCCTTAATGCGGGAGCAACGCGGCACCGCAACCATAGCCTCAACCGCTGCCATTTCCTTGCCGGTCAGCCTTGCCACTTGTGCAGCCACAGCCGCCTTGCCTGGGAAGCACTTATTAGGCGGCACATTAGGATTATTAACAACATTTTCCGCGTAGTCTTCACATCCTGCAAAACCGCACCCGCCGCAGTTTGCGCCAGGCAGCACATGTTTGACCGCCTCTACTTTTGGATTTAATTGAACCGCAAACTTGGCCGCCGCCAGTGCAAGCCCCAGCCCAAAGACCAGACCGATTGTTCCAAAGGTTATCAGTCCGATAAGTGCGGTTTTTATAAGTACTGGTTCCATAATTAAAAAAGTGATAACCCGGAGAACCCCGTAAACGCCAAAGCAAAAAGCCCTGCGACTATAAACGCAATAGGGAGTCCTCGAAAGCTCCTGGGTATATTTGCTATTTCAAGCCGCTCCCGCACAGATGCCATTAAAAAAAGCGCAAGCATAAATCCAGCGCCCGCGCCAATAGCGAGCATTAGGCTTTCCATCAAATCATAGTCATTATCAGCCATAATCAACGGCACTGCCAGGATCACACAGTTAGTTACTATCAGCACAAGGTAAACACCCAATTTTGAAAACATGTAGGGATTTACCTTTCTCAATATGGTATCTACCAATTGAGTGAACATAGAGACGATTCCGATAAATACAAGAACCTGTAAAAACTCCAGGTTAAACGGTTTTAAGACAAACCTGTACAACGCCCAGCAGATAACAATGCTGCATACCATGACAATAGTAAACGATATCCCCATGCCTATAGCAGTGGCTTTTCTCTGCGAGGTGCCGAAAAATATACATAGTCCCAGGTACTTGCTGAAAACAAAATTTTGGACAAGCATTGCGCCGATCAATATGGACAAGAGCAAGGCGAAATAGCTTTTTTTAATCATAAAAACTTCTTCGCCTAAAGGGTTGCCACCCAAAGGTACTGGAGAAAGCCTTACAACATAGCAATCTTTCTGGTTTAACGAACAATCGAACTTCAAAAGAGCGGTTTTACCGTCTTCCTGCAGCTCCACTTCTTTAATAGAAAGAGGTATGTCTGGATCATTTTTTGTATAGACCAGATAGCTTGAGATTTCCTTCCCCCAATTGCCATCCACGATGCCAGCAAAATTAATCACTATCTCATTCTGACCAAGAAACGATCCGGATAAAATAAAACGATGTTCAGACTCCCTGCATCCTGAAATTGCGATTGCGATAAGACAAAAAACAATCAATATGGATTTTTTACAAATCAGTCTCATTTCTTGTGCGCCCTCTTTTTTGTTATATATAGGGCTTCAATCTTGTTGAATGCGGCCATCAAAAAGCCAATCACAAAAAAACCAGCAGTCGGCAGAGAGAAGAAGAGAAACGGCCTGAATCCAATCAGGTCATACCCCATTACCGTGCCTGCGCCTAATAACTCGCGCACAAACCCAATGATTACAAGACCAAACATGAATCCAAGCCCCATACCCACAGCGTCAAAAAACGAAGGCAAAACCGGATTCTTACAGGCAAAAAGTTCGAGCCGGGATATGATGATTGCAAACACCACAATCAGCTTTACGTACAACGCCACCTGCTTGTATATTTCAGGGACATATGCGGCCAGAATCATGTCTGTCGCGCTCACCCATAGCGCTATAATTATCACATAGGTGGGGATACGGATTCTAGGGTGAATTAGATTTTTAAAAAGCGCGACAGTCACGCTTGAAAGAGCCTGGACAAAGAGCACTGCGGTTCCAAGCAAAAGACCGTTCTTGATGGTGCCAGTGACCCCTACTGCAGGACACATGCTCAGCGCAAGCCGGAATATGGGGTTTTCAGAAAGCACCCCGTCACGGATAAGCTCAAGATAGGTTTTGTGTTGTGTCATAGTTTAAAACGAAACAGCAATCTTTTGTTGCCTGACCGCTTCGTCCAGTTTTTCGATGCGGTGTGCAAATTTTAAAAGTATTGAGACAACCCCATTAGTTACAGCCTGGCTTGATATGGTCGCGCCGGTTATTGCGTAAATATCCTTGTCTCTGTACATATTGCGGATGTTGTCCAATTCTTCATTGGATAAAAGCGTCCTTTGCTTTTTGGACTCTTCAAGATACGTCCGATACTCTTCTGGCAAAGGGTCTTTTATTACCTTGAGCGATCTGATCCTTTCAAGCGATTTATCTTTGAACTGGTTTTTGAAATAAACTTCCGCGATCTCTCCGCCCAAACCAGGATCTTCCTCAGATTCAAGAATCTCAAACCCCACCAGTTCATGACTTAGGCTAGACGCAATCATCACCTTAATAAATGTTTTGAATCCTGGAAACGCCCCTGACAAAAGGTACGCTGTCCTGGATTTCCCCTTAGTAGCGACGAAAAAAGAGTCTGCAAAGGAACATAAATAATCCGGCATTTGGCTTTGGATAGCGGAGTTGCGTCTGAATTCATCCTCTGCGTCATCCGGATGGATTGAAAGCTGATGATAATCAGCAAAAACCCCGTCAAGTTTTAATAAGAGGAGATCATAGCCATCTCCCCCTTGTTTAATTACTGGCAGAAGATATCCAATATATTGTTCATCCTTGCCGGCAATGATGTAACGATAGACCGGATGAAAAATAAGATCAGCCGGAGCTTTGTTTTTGGCGTTGTAGCCCAAAAGCGCAGACATGGCAGCCTGTTCACGCTGCCGCGCGTTTTTCTGTTTTGCTTTTTCCGTGCCTGAATAGATCGCCCCCAAAATAATTCCTGCAATAATGCACGTAATAGTAAGCCCAAGGGTAATGCGGATGATGTCTTTCATCGCGTCGTCCCCTTTGGCAAAGCAAACCGCTTCGGCTTAAGCCACGAATCAAGCGTAGGAGTAAGGGCGTTCATAAGGAGTATGGCGTAGCATACGCCTTCAGGGTATCCGCCTTTCAAGCGAATAAGCACGCTCAACAGACCAATTCCAGCTCCAAATATGATCTGCGCTTCCTTTCTCTTAGGACATGTGGTGTAATCAGTGGCCATAAAAAAGGCGCCAAGCATTACTCCGCCTGATAGAATAGCAAATAGCGGATCACCTGTTAAGGGTTTATCACCCCCGAATATCCAGATAAGAACCCCTGTTGTTGCTATAAACGATACTGGTATGTGCCAGGTTATATATCGTTTGTATATAAGAAACGCCCCTCCTATAAGAAGCAATGCCGCCGATGTCTCGCCGATACACCCTGGCTCAAAGCCCAATAACGAGTCGAGATATATCCTGGGCATAGCGCCGAACTTCTCGACCAGACCTTCCATGCCATAGTGTTTCAATACATACAATGACGTAGCGCCAGTCACGGCGTCCACATCCCCCGAAAACAACCGGTGCACAGGAAGCCATGCAGTGGTCATGGGAACAGGAAACGAGACTGCAAGAAACGCCCTGGCCATAAGCGCCGGATTAAAAACATTGAATCCAATTCCGCCCATAAGCTGCTTTGTAATCCCTATCGCCATCACTGAACCTAACACAGGAAGCCACAATGACACGCCAGGAGGCAGGGTAAAGGCAAGCAATATCCCTGTTACTGCCGCGCTTCCATCCTTAATAGTAACAGGTTTTTTTAGTATTTTTTGTACAGCATATTCACAGACGATACAACCAGCCACACTGACTCCAGTTATAATAAGCGCGCGCAGACCGAACACAAAGCCTGAAAAAATCAACGCCGGCATAAGCGCCGCCGCCACAGTCCACATGATCCTTGCCACGCTCTCATTACTCTTTATATGAGGGGAGACCGCAGTGACAAGAAGCGGACATTTTGCCGACGAATTACTCTCCTCAGCGTCCTGTTTTTTTGTCTCTGGCAAAGTAATGTTCATAACACCTATCGTTTGACGGATTTGTAAAAAGTTACAGGTGCAAGGCGCGCGAGTTGTGGAAGGACGAGGCGTACTTCCCGTACGTTGAATCCTTCCACAACGAAGCGCAACGCCGCAGATGGACTTCTTACGAATCCGTCATCGTTTCGCCTTAGTTTTTGCTATCCTTACAAACTGAACAAGCGGCCGCTTTGCAGGGCAAACATAGGCGCAGCAACCGCACTCAAAGCATTCAAACACACCAAATTGTCCGGTCTCGGCTGATTTCCCTGCCTCAACATATACCCCTATTTCATTCGGAGAGAGACCCATCGGGCACGCGTCTATGCACCATCCGCACCTTATACATTGGCCATAACCTGATACATCGGTTTCTTCATCGGTCAGAAATACAACCCCTGAGGTGGTCTTCATAACCGGGATATCCAGCGTAGATACGGCGAACCCCATCATGGGTCCGCCCATCACTACCTTGCGTAACTTATCAGTAACACCTCCGAGATAGCTAACGATATCAGAGAGCCTGGTTCCAATCCTGACAAGCAAATTTGCCTGGCGTTTAATCCCTCTGCCGGATATAGTTACAATCCGTTCGTATAGCGGTCGGCCAAGCGCTACTGCCTCGTAAATCGCCCTGACAGTAGAGACATTTTGAACCGTTACTCCCACATCAAACGGCAACCCAAACCCAGGAACCTTTCTCCCTGTTATGGTTTGAATAAGCTGCTTTTCAGACCCCTGGGGGTATTTTGTTAAAAGAGGTTTGACGCTTATGTCAAATCCATTACGATTCAATACGTTATCTTTTAAAACAGCGTTTAGCGCCCTAATGGCGTCCGGCTTGTTGTCTTCAACCCCTATAAAGCACGTCCTGAGGCCCAGAAGCTTCAAGATAATCATCGCACCTTCGATAATCTCAACAGGATGCTCAATCATTAGCCTGTGATCACCTGTAAGATAAGGCTCGCACTCCGCGCCGTTAAGTATCAAAACGTCCATCTTCGCGGTCGGAGGGGGACTTAGTTTTACGTGCGTGGGAAATCCAGCACCGCCCATTCCGACAATCCCTGCGTTTTTGATCCTGGTAAGCATTTCTTCACGGGACAGGTCATTCCACCCGATTCTGGCGAACTGGCGCGGTTCTGCCTGCGGATCGCGCTCAACCAATATAGCGGGCGCGCTTACAGCAAGCGGGTGTGATGCAGGAACGATCCCTTTTATTGTGCCGGATATACTGCTGTGTATAGAAGCGCCCGGCCCCTTTTCCACGGTACCTATCAGGTCCCCTTCTGCTACAATGTCTTTCTTTTTTACAAGCGATACGGCAGGAGCGCCAAAGTGCTGGTTGAGGAGAATAAAGACCTCCTCTGGCAAGGGCATGTTTTCTATGGAATGCCTCTCCGCTAATTCCTTGTGCTCACGGAGATGGATACCACCTTTAGAAAAAGAAAGTGAAGAAGTGTCCATTATTAACAATTCATCCAGCGTCGGCAAACCTTATCTGGAGGGGTTTTTAGGATGCACGGCGGGAGTCCAGCGCCATCCTGATCTTTTGCTTGAGTATGCTCAGGTCAGAACTTTTTACCACATAATAATCCGCTGCAATAGATTTCAAATCGCCTTTGAAGGAAGAATATGCGGAACATAAGATAACAGGTATGACAGGAAACTTTTTTCTAATATCTTGAAGTAAGTCAAGGCCGTTATATTCGGCCATCTTAATATCCAGCACAATCATATCCGGCTGTTGGGCTTCTATCCGCTCCGTAAGTTGATACCCTTCACTGGTCGTGCTGACTTCATAACCTTCTTCCTCCAACTCTTCTTTGTAGAGCATGAGGATAACTTCTTCGTCATCCACGATGAGAATCTTTTCTTTCTTCATAGAAAGCCCCCCCTTATGATGACATCACGAAAACACTTTAATTCAACCCAACAGACTTTTTTCGTATAACACACGAATTCAGGACGGTCAAACCATAAAAACAATCCGTGTCAAGCCAATTTTCAAAACATCCCTCGTCACTTTTTATGGTTAAACGATGCTGAAAGAGCTTTCCCAATAGGAGTTGTTAGTTGTATTATTCGATTAACATTACTGGCCGAGGGCGTTTGTGCGGTAACGTCAACCCCCTCTTTGGATGCGAGACTTTCACTGAAGTGAATACGAATACTGTTGAATTTTTCCTCATGCGCCAAAAACGCATCAACCACATCAGGATCGAATTGTTTTCCTCTTTCGCTCACTATGATATCCCTCGACTTCTCATGAGGGTACGCTGCCTTATAAATTCTTTTTGAGGTAAGAGCATCATAGACATCAGCTAACGAAACAACCCTTGCGCTAAACGGAATTCGTTCTCCTGCAAGGCCATGAGGGTATCCGGTGCCATCCCATTTTTCATGGTGACAATATGCTATCTCCTTGGCCAGGGTAAGAAAGGATCTCCCCTCAATATTGGATTCAACAGATGGTGAGAAGAATCGCAAATGCAAACAGACTATTGAAATGCAAGGATATAAACTGGTGTAATCTTGAATGTGATTTTATAGCAACTACTTGCTCAAATCCTGATGGATGTTCCATGTATGTGCCCTTTTGTAATATTTTAGCTTGCAATCTCCTCTGTTTTCCGCCAAGCCTCCCTTGATAAGGGGAGGCTTGAAAAAGGGTCCTGTATCATAATAGTCTTATCTCTGTCAGCCCCAACCGAAATGATATCAACCGGCACTCCGCAAAGTTCCTCAATACGTTTCAAATATTTTCTCGTGTTTAATGGAAGATGCCGCACATCCCGTATTTCGCAAATATTTTCATTCCATCCGTGCATCTCCTCATATACAGGCTGAGAAGACCTGAGAACCGAAAGAGCAACAGGGAATTCTGTTAAAAGCTTATCCTCATAACGATATGCCGTGCATATCCTTATCGTATCAAGACCGGTCAATACATCAAGCTTGGTAAGAGCGATCCCTGTAACGCCATTCACTCGCACGGCGTTTTTGATCATGACCATATCAAGCCAGCCGCACCGCCTCCGCCTGCCGGTTGTAGCTCCAAATTCCGCTCCTCTGCTTTGCAGTATATCTCCGGTTGAATCAAGGAGTTCTGTTGGAAACGGCCCACCTCCCACCCGAGTGGTGTAAGCCTTGACAACACCCAACACCTTGTCGATCAACACAGGCCCTACTCCCGCGCCGCAACAGGCATTGCCGGCAATAGTATTTGAAGAAGTAACATATGGATAGGTGCCGTAATCTATATCAAGATACGTGCCTTGCGCGCCTTCAAAAAGCAGCTTTTTTTTGTCGTCTACAGCAGATTGTATAGCAAGCGACACATTAGCCGCATACCCCTTAAGTTTTTCTCCGTATGCGATATACTCACTTGTTATCTTTTCGGCATCAAGCACAACATCGGATTTCAGGCAATGTTTTAAATAGCTTTGCTTTTCGTCTACAATAGCCCTGATTTTTTCATTCAAATCCTCAGGATCAAAAAGATCAATCACCCTGATACCTCTTCGACTCACTTTATCCTCGTAGCACGGCCCAATTCCTCGGCCTGTCGTCCCGATTTTGGCCTCACATGACAGGAGTTGTTCCCTCCCCATATCAATAAGCTTGTGATAAGGCATGATCACGTGTGCGATCTCGCTAATCAAAAGCCTGCCAGGCTCAATCTCAACCCCACGCCCTTTTAGTTCACGTATCTCTTTTAACAATACAACAGGATCGAGCACAACGCCGTTGCCGATCAGGCATGTTGCATCAACGCGAAGTATCCCTGACGGGATAAGATGGCAGATGAACTGCTCTCCGTTTATGACAAGGGTATGACCGGCGTTATTGCCGCCCTGGAATCGTATTATGCAATCCGCGGATTCCGCCAAAAGGTCAACGATCTTTCCCTTTCCTTCATCACCCCATTGCGTCCCTATAACTACTAAATTAGCCATTTTTTATATCCTCTTTATGCTGTCGTTGCCTTGCAAAAAAAGCCTGTAATATTTCTCTACACCCCTTCTCCAACACCCCTGACGTCACCTCGATTGTATGGTTGAATCGGGGATCAGACGAGAAATTAAACAATGTGCCGGCAGCGCCCCACTTGGGAGCTGTTGCTCCATATACAAGCCGACTGACACGCGCATGCAGCAGAGCGCACATGCACATTGGGCATGGCTCAATTGTAACATAAACCGTAACTCCTATTAATCTATAGTTGCAAGCTTTTTGGCAAGCTTTTCTCAGCGCTACAATTTCAGCGTGAGCAGTCGGGTCACTGCTTGCAATCGGGGAGTTATATCCCATTGCAAGGATATCCCCTTCTTTGCCAATAATCACCGCGCCAACCGGAATTTCTCCCAGCCTGGCAGCTTTACCTGCCTCATTAAGGGCAAGTGTCATATTTTTTTCATCGCTATCTGTCATTAGATATAGAACATAGTTGATATTACAATATCCACGAAGAGACAATACAACAAAGATTCCACCGCAGCCCTGGAACATACCGCGGGAATCTCTATTATAGAATGCCTCACGCCAAAACCACGATATAGACAGTTAGTGGCTATTATGATACCAAAAAAGAGCGCCTTGATTATTGGGACAAATATGTCACTAATAGAAATGGATTTGCCAATGCCGGAAAGGAGATGTTCCAAAGGCATATCAGTTGCCGCCAGCGCCACCAGGTAACCTCCGAATATGGCGGTCACGTCAAAGACCCAAAAAAGGCATAATGTCGCTGTGGTTATACCGAGCAGCCTTGGTATCCCAATCAAATGCACCGGATCTATCCCCATCGTCTGCAATAAATCCATTTCCTTAAAAACAGTCATATATCCTGCCTCAATCGTCACAGCTACCCCTGACCTTAACACTACTATAATGGCCACAAACAATGGCCCCAGTTCTCTTACTATCAATATTACAATCAAATCGCTCAGCAAAAAACCGCCACCTGTAAGGTTCTGATACGTAACTGATTGTACAATAACAATGCTTCCGACAATAAGGGCAATAAAGCATACTACAGGAAGCGCAAGGATAGCGGTAAAATATACCTGCTTTACTGTTGATCGATAGACCATTGCATGGCCATATCCATGCCGTTGTAACAAAAGCCGTCCCATCCTGGCCGCAAAAGCAAACAAATCAAGAAAATGCCTTACGCTTTTAATGGTTTGCCTGCCGATCTGGTCAGTAATAGTCATGGCTTCCCTTTGCTGACGTAATGGCTTCGTAAAAAGCTCCAGATGCAAGGCGCACGAGTCGAGGAAAGGCGAGGCGTACTTCCTGTACGTTGAGCGATTTCCTTGACGAAGTGTAACGCAGCAGGTGGGCTTTTTACGAAGCCATCATGAGTGCTAATATTTTATTTATTACCTCATCAGGGTCTTTGCCGAGAAGCCGGATCATGGGTTCTTTTCCCTGGCCGCCCCTGTCAAAAATGATATCCGGTATTTTTCCCTGCTGGGACAACGCTGCCTCGGTTCCCCATTCCAGGGTGCTTCCTTCACGTGCCTGC
>JAZDIE010000091.1:0-4561 GCA_043805295.1 Pseudomonadota bacterium | reverse complement strand
GCAGGCACGTGAAGGAAGCACCCTGGAATGGGGAACCGAGGCAGCGTTGTCCCAGCAGGGAAAAATACCGGATATCATTTTTGACAGGGGCGGCCAGGGAAAAGAACCCATGATCCGGCTTCTCGGCAAAGACCCTGATGATGTAATAAATAAAATATCGGCACTCATGATGGAGGAACAATGACCCAACTAGAACTAGCCAGAAAGGGAGTTATAACCCCCCAAATAAGACAAGTAGCAGCGGACGAAAATATCGACCCGGAACTTCTGTGCGCGCGCGTTGCCGAAGGCGTTGTAGTCATTCCCGCAAATAAAAACCACCAGCACCTTATCCCAAAAGGTATTGGAAAAGGATTAACGATCAAGGTAAACGCCAACATCGGGACATCCCGGGAACGATCTGACATAAAAGAAGAGCTTGTTAAGCTTAAAATGGCTGTCGAGGCCGGAGCTGACGCAATCATGGACTTAAGCACAGGAGGCGATCTGACGGCTATCCGAAAAGGAGTGCTTAAGGAGACGGCTCTTCCTTTTGGAACTGTCCCAATCTATCAAGCGGCGATAGAAGCAGTAGCAGTAAAAAACGGAATTGTACACATGACCCCTGACGGACTTTTCAATACAATCAGGGCGCAGGCCGAAGAAGGGGTTGATTTCATGACAGTACATTGTGGAGTAACCCGCTTTGCTCTTGAACGGCTAAAAAAAGAGGGACGAATTACCAATATAGTGAGTAGAGGCGGAGCGTTTCTTGCCTCATGGATGATTTATAATGATAAGGAAAACCCGCTGTACGAAGGATTTGACCAAATCCTTGATATCGCCCGTGAGTACGACGTAACGCTTAGCTTGGGCGACGGCCTGAGGCCAGGCTGCCTGGCGGACGCGACAGATCGCGCCCAGATACAGGAGCTGATCATATTAGGCGAATTGACGCAAAGGGCTTGGGATGCAGGTGTACAGGTAATGGTAGAAGGGCCTGGTCATGTACCGCTCAATGAAATAGAAACAAACATAGTGTTGCAAAAAAGCCTTTGCAAGGGAGCGCCCTTCTATGTGCTGGGGCCTTTAGTTACTGACATTGCGGCAGGATATGACCATATAGCATGCGCGATCGGCGGCGCGCTGGCGGGTATGGCGGGAGCTGACTTTCTCTGCTACGTGACCCCTGCTGAACATCTCAAGCTTCCCTGTCCAGAGGATGTGCGCGAAGGGGTGATAGCAGCAAAAATCGCAGCCCATGCAGCAGACATAGCTCGCGGGCATAGTGGGGCAATCAGCCGGGACCGAGCCATGGCAGAGGCGAGAAGACGGCTTGATTGGAAGACCCAGATCGAACTTGCAATTGATCCTGTAAGGGCCAGGACAGTGCGAGAGCAAGACATGCCAAGCATTGACGAGGTATGCACCATGTGCGGAGAGTTCTGCGCCATAAAAATGGTACGGGATTTTTTCGAGAGATAGTTTAATGAGCCTAAGGGAGCGGTTAAAATATTTCTGGCTTTCCGGAATGAAATTAAAGACAAAGCTTCTCCTCGGAATGAGTGTTATTCTCATAGTTATCATGGGAAGCTTTACCTATATCGATGTGTTCAAACACCAGAAAGATTTTATACGGCAGACCGAGAATATGGCCGCCGAGATATCTGAAACTATACTCCAAGGTATCAAATACCCTATGTTAGACGGTGAAATGGAACAGGTGCAGAATGTGCTTTCTCATCTGGCTGTTGCTGCGCCGACAAACCTGGATGTAGCATATTTATGTAATGTAAACGGAGTAATACAGTATAGCGGCAATGAATCCGACATAGGTCGTAATACTATGTCTCAGATTACCCTAAAGGCGCTGGCAGAAGAGCGGTTTGCGCAAGGCCTTGAAAATAAACATATAAATGGCACAACAAGAGAAAAGGTTTTTCGATACGCCATTCCCATACTAAACGAACCAGCATGCCATAAGTGTCATTCAAACGAAGATAGGCTTCTTGGGGTCTTGACAGTCGGTTATGATTGGGCGCCTATTGAGCGATTGATTGCGGGGCATCGCAACCGTGACATACTTATATCTATAATCTCCCTGCTAGCCATCTCTTTCTTCCTGACAAAGTGGATATCTACCCTGGTGACACGCCCTATTTCAATCCTCACAAATTGGGCTAAAGAACTCAGCAATGGCCAGTTGGACGCGCGTTTCACCATTTGGAAACGGATACCTTGCTGGGATTGGGAGATCAAGGAATGCGTTAAAAAAGATTGTCCTGCATATGGTGAAAAGGACATAAGATGTTGGCATGTGGATAATAAGTTATGCAACAATCAGGATCAGGAAGACTCTACAGACAAGCCATATAAATGCCAACAGTGCAGGGTATACAAAAGTTGCCTGGGAGACGAGATCGTGCAACTTGCCGACGCGTTTAGACTCATGGCCTGGCAGCAGAAAAAATATAGGGAAGAACTAAAGAGAGTTTACGAATCCAGCCTCCATTCTGAGCGGCTTGCCAGTATAGGGAAAGGTGTTGCCCACATATCTCATGAGATCAAGAACCCGCTCATAGTAATCGGCGGATTTGTAAGACAGGTGTTCCGCTCTGCTTCAGTTGATGGCAAGGCACAGGAAAAGCTCAAGATTGTTATTGATGAAATCGCAAGACTGGAAAGTCTTCTTTTAAATATATCTGATTTTACCAAGTTTTCCAGTCCGGAAAAGGACCTGGCCAATGTCAATGAACTTATCCGGGAGGTCATAGCCCTTATGGACCATGAGATAAGGAAACACGGTATAGAGATTCAAGAATATCTCGATCCCGGCATACCGGACAGTTATTATGACAGCCGCCAGATAAAGCAGGTTTTAATAAACGTCATAAAAAACGCTATCGAGGCTATGCCGCATGGCGGCAGACTAGACATCTCAACAAGGGTTGAAAAGGAATTTGTTACTATTGAAACAGCAGACACAGGCAAGGGGATTGATCCTGAGATGCTTACAAAGCTATTTCACAGTTTTGTGACCAGTAAACCACAGGGATCAGGACCTGGCCTGGCTATCTCGCAAAAAATAATTCAGGAGCACGGAGGCACAATTCAGTTTGCCAGCGAACTCGGCAAGGGAACAAGCTGCGTGATAAAGCTGCCACGAGAGCAATAACAAAGGGCCATCAAAAAAGTCTTGAAAAAAAACCTATTTCAGCTACTCTATAGTTTAAGAATGGCAGCGTGTCTCCTTAGAAGACCTTGGTCCTGAGAAAACAACAAAATCTGTGGGAATTTGTTGTTTTTTTCTGGTATGTTTTCTTTGTGAGGCCGTGGTGTTTGCCCCACAGCAAAGGCCCCTGCCATTCTTAACACCTATTCGACTGATTCATAAAAAACTCCAGATGCAAGGCGTGCGAGTTGAGGAAGGACGAGGCGTACTCCCTGTACGATGAGCCATTCATTGACGAAGCGCAACGCAGCAGATGGACTTTTTATGAATCAGTCAACTCTTGGCAAGCTTTCTTGTAACGTCCATAATCTGTTGTGCGGTGCTTACCTCTTCCTTCGTATTGTTCTCTATCTCTAAAAAGGCGCTTTTTATTCTTTCCATTCCATCTATCGCCCGCTTAAACGCCTGAACCTGTCGTTGAACCGTTGCTTGTACTGTCCGTGAGGCGTCAGCCAGACCTCTGCTCGCTAACAAAACCTGACTTATAACTATCTTAGTAGAAAGATATGCTATTCCCAAACATGCCACTAATAGAATCACAAGCCCTGCAAGTATTTGTCGCCTTTCGTTTGCGGTTTCAGAGCCTTTGGGAGTAAAAGCAGAAACTGCCTGCTGCATCGCCTCTTCCACCAATTGCATTGACGCCAGGCTGGCGTTGTTGACCTTTTCCTGAAGTTCTTTTTGTATGCCTGGATCCAAAGTGTTTGATGCTGCTAAAGATTCTTTCAGCTTTTTCCAGGATGATTCAAATTCTAAACTGGCATTCTCAAGATTGGAAATACCCAGTTTGGCATTCTCAATCGCCTGCCTATGCGTCTCCGCTGATTTATTCATTTCAGAAAGGGCTTCTTCCATATCGTTCAGAGTATCTTCCCTTGCCTTTCGAAACATGGGCTTGAGTTCTTCTGAAGTATTTTTTGCTTCAAGCTCAAGCAGCCTGCTATATTGGGCCACAGCATTCCGCAATGCAATATCCTTGGATTTTGTAATCGTTGCAAGCGCTGATGCTGAGGCAAGAGCATCGGGCCGCCACTCTGAAGGTTGAACATCTTTTTGGGCCGCCTTCCCTGTCTGAACAAGCGCGTATATACCAAACAATAAAACAAAAACAAGGATTGCGCCAAATCCTGCATACAGAAAAAATCTAAAACTCAAATTTAATTTCTTCAGCATATCCTTATATCCCTCCTTTTAAGTGCCTAAAGTTATTTAGTGCCTGAACGGAAACCTCCCCTTTGGCTCAATCTCTACGTCAGGCTCAGATTTTAATCCTCAAAATACTCAATGTATTCCTCTGGTTAAAATCTTCGCCTTCCTTGACCTTGAACCAAATTGAAAGTTTTCGTTCAG
>JAZDIE010000090.1:0-3123 GCA_043805295.1 Pseudomonadota bacterium | reverse complement strand
ATCTAGCAACTGATCTGAAACATAAAAGCCTATATTCCTGAGTTCTTTTGCTTTATCATGGGCACTGCCGATAAACCCCAGCTTCTCAGCCTTGAGCAATACTCCAATGCAATAAGAGCAGAAGTGTCCGCAATAGCCATTTCAGGCATTTCTTGCCTCTTTATCAAGGTCAAGTTTCGAGTATTTTATTGGCGGAACACCCCGGCGTATAAGAATTTCTACAAAAGCTTTTTCAGAATATCCTGCTGTTTCGGCAGCCTTCCCCAGCGAGACTGAACCCTCTTCAAGAAGCTTTATCGCAAGCAGCAATTTCAGTTCTTCTTCCTTTATATTCATTTCAGGCAAGCTAATACTACAGCGACACTTTAATTTTCAATAAAATAGCCTCAACGATGGCCCTTTTCCTATGAGACTTTTGAGCGATATAATTACGATCAGTATGGTACTTTACTATTTCCAATGCATATGTCCGATCAATTGAATGATATGGAAGCATAGATGCTACCAGTTTTCTTGCTTGTGGCAATGTCAGGCATGGGGCTTTTTTTTAAACCTGATTCTCAAACGAAGTAGAAAATGTAATGCAAGAAAAACATAGATCATATGACGATGCCAAGCTGGCCAAGATCGATGTTCGTAATGATCCATTCCGATCTGGTCTTTACCTTCTTTAAAGCATTGTTCAATCGGCCAACGCATAGTTGAAGCTGTACACAACTCGGAGAAAGGGATATCTTCCGGTGCGTTGGACAAGGCATATTTTTGCTGGCCATCAGAGTTGCGCCGGATAAACAGCCATAAAGGTTGTTCTTCCGGAAGTCCATTTCGAGACAAATAAACCCTAATGCGAGCCACTTTAGCGATAATAGGCCCTTTTGATCCTTCTGCCAAAACAACGGACTTCCAGCAAAGTTTTTCAGATTGAGCAAGTTGAGCAACCGTCTGTGCTTGTGGCTCACCAGGAAGTACGCATAATTTTTTAGGGTAAGGCCCTCTGCCTTTATAAGGGGGGAAGCCTATTTCAGGCTTTTCGACAAAAACGTATGTATCCGAACGAATACTGGCAAAGTAATAGAGTGATTCTGGCAGTGATTGTAAAAAATTCAAATCCGATCCAAATGTTGCGTCACAGCCAAGCCATTTTGCAGGGAAGAGATTTGACTCGACTGTCTTGTTGATAAGATCAAGAGCTATTTGAAGTTTCGTCTGGAAGACAAGATCTTCGGGAACCCAGTTGTCTTTGCGCCTTTTGGCATATTCATCAGTGAACCAGATTTCGGGCATATAGAGGCGGCAGGTCAGAAGTCCATAGCCTTTTTCACTTGAATAACCGACAAAGACGCCGGATTGACAGTTATCGACTTTACCAGCAGCGCCACAATATTGGCGGGCAACACCGACAGATTCTTTGCCTTTTTTGATGAACTCGGAACTGTCAACATTTATCATACCATCGGGGCTGCCAATCATTTCAGCCATAATAGCCTGATGCGCTGCCTCCATGACTTCATGATCCCAACGGTAGTTTTTCATAAAACGCTGTAGCGCTCGAACACCGTTTGGATCTAAAAACTCAAGGGCGATTGGCTCAACCGATTTGCCTTTCACGTTGCTGATGAGCCCGGACATATAGGCCAACCCAAGACGCTGGTGTTCTATTCGGCCCAAACAGTTGTGGAACTGCTCATGGAATGCTACCAGTTCATCAGCCATTAAAGCGAGATCTTTTTCAGTAAGATCCATGCTCGGGACCAGATCGGGATGCCACTGACAATGTTTTAAAAGCATCTGTAAATCCTCCACTTTTTTCTGTGATTGTGGAGGGCGCTGAAAGGGGTCACAGGGCTTTTGTTGACAATCAATGATATCTCTGAACTTTGGATCTAACACATAAACAAATACATCCTTGACGTCGCCATGATAGATATATCCTTTTCCTTTTTTAGTGGACCCATGGGTTTGACCGATAAATTTCCAGTTGGCGGCTTTATAGCTGATGGCATTGAAAAACCGTGGATCAACAAAGGTCTCTAAAAGCACCAACTCTGTTTTAAAATACTGTGGCCAGTCCTTTTTTATTTGATCAATGTTAAGGGAAAGTACATGCGAAGATAGATTAGGAACCTTGACCCATGGAAGAATCAGAAAGCGACTATTATTCGCTATTCGATTCAAGAGGGTTTTTCGCTGCTCGTCGGACCATCCGATGAAATGATCACGAACGCGTAGTTTCAAGGCCGGGGCGCTCCAGGATAAAGCAGCAACCGGACGTTTTTTTATGAAAGCAAGATATTTTAAGCGATGCCCCAAAAGCTTTCTATAGCTCAAGTAATGGTACTGGCTGACAAGCTGGCCCCAGAGCGACTCTAATGTCTGCTCATTGGCTAATTTCAATGTGACCGGCCCTAACTTTTTTAGGTCTCCGACAATTGGTTCTGTATTGATGGTGTGAACCATCTGTTTTCTATGATATAATGTTTGGGTAGTAAAAGGGCGCAAATCTCCTTTACTGTTCAAAACCGATATTGGCTTGATCAGGTCTCTCTGTAAACGCTCTGTGAGTCTTTCATACGCCCTTATGATTTCCACTATACACTATCTTATTTTAGATGTCTACAAAAAAAGACGCTGTAGTATTAGGTGGTGGTTTTTTTAAATATCACGCTTTGGAGCAATACGAAGATGCCCTTCGCCGCGCCAAATACGCCGACGCCGACCTGTTCGACGACCCTAATAAAAACCCCTACCAACAGTACGTCTTCCTGCGCGATCTGAAGATGCTGGAAGCGCTGGAGGTGGAAACCAAGAAGGGCACCGTCAAGGTAGACCTGAGCAAGCTCTACAACGGCATTGATATTGCCGAGACGTTGTCCAATCTGACGGGCAAATGGATCAAGCGCATCACAGCCAACACGGTCGAGTTTGAGAACGGCGAAGTAGTGGATACCAAGAACCTGGACTGGAAGCGGATCAAACCGCTGATATGGTGGTGAGCGATGCCCCGCGTTTACCTGCAAGAGATGGTGGATGACATACGGTTTGACGGCCTGCCCGTCAACTGGAATGCGTTCGACATCGGCGCGTTCTCGCGCACGAAGACGTTGTGGGACTACCAGCGCAAGG
>JAZDIE010000089.1:0-2235 GCA_043805295.1 Pseudomonadota bacterium | reverse complement strand
TTAAATAAGGAGGAGGCATATGAGAAGTAACTTTTTTGTTCTTATGGTTGTGCTTTCTTTTGTTTTTGTTACTAATTCTTATGCGTATTTAATAATTGCCGTTGAAAAAGGAAGCGTCCTTTATGACAAAAATAATAAGGTGGAAAAGGATAAGCCAAAAAACAAACTTTATTATGAAGTTGATGAAAGAAATAAGATCATCAAGAGAGTAAAAGTAATTCAATTAGATACAGGCCAAACCTTTCCTGATGATACAATTTATCATATTATCTCTGCCCCATACCATAGGAGTATTCTTTCAAACGAGAAAGTCATTCATGCTGTAGGTCAACCAGGACTCAATGCGTTTGAGTTATTAACGATCTCTTCAAAATCAATTATGTCAGCAAAATCAACTGGTGACTATTTTGTGATATTTAATTGCGATATTATTGATAGAAGTGATGTACCTCAATTTGGTAAGTAATCAATTTCCATAATCTGGGATAATTCAGCAAGTATATGACGAAAATATTAATGAAAAATTAAAATCTCTGATAGGGGGTGATCGAGATGAAAAAAATTAGAGTTTGGGTTTTTATTGTTATTTTGACGACCTTTTCCGTTGTTTGCATATCTCTTGCTGCCGATTATAAATATGTCGGCTCTTCCAAATCAGACAAGTATCACCATCCATCTTGTCAATGGGCACAGAAAATCAATCCCAGCAATCTGGTGACATTTAAAACAGCGAAAGAGGCTAAGGAGGCGGGGTATGTTCCCTGCAAAGTCTGTAAACCTCCAACGAAGGATTAGGGGATAGAGGGGCATAGGTGGTCTGGAGATGAAATCTTTTAATATTCAAAGATTATTTTGTGGCATGAGGCTGGGGGTTACAAAACATATAAAAGGCAAGCGGAGTTTAAGCAAGAATATGAATGAAAGCTTTTTAAAAATCAGAATCTAAGAAAAGGAGGTAAGAAATATGACTTACTCAGCAGAAATCAGCAGGCAAAACCCGACATGTTTCATGTTCATAATTGACCAGTCAGGCTCAATGGGAGACCCTTTGGGTGGCGGTGAATCAAGTAAGAAGAAAGCTGACAACGTCGCTGATGCAATCAACAACCTATTGCGTGAGCTGACTATCCGCTGCGCCATGGCCGAGGGGGTAAGAGACTATTTTCATATTGGTGTCATTGGATACGGAGCGAGTACCGGCTCTGCTTTCAGCGGTCCCTTAAGAGGCAAAGAGATTGTCCCCATAAGCCAGGTTGCCGAAAACCCCGCACGCGTCGACCAGAGGACAAGAAAGGTTGAGGACGGCGCAGGTGGGCTTGTGAATGAGAGCATCAAATTTCCAGTCTGGTTTGAGCCCGTAGCAAACAACGGCACACCGATGTGCAAGGCGTTCAGTATGGCAACAAGTATTATCCGGGGTTTTGTGTCTGCGCACCCAAACTGCTTCCCTCCTGTCGCAATCCACTTGACTGACGGCGAGTCAACCGATGGAGACCCTACGAGCGCGATGCGCGAGCTTACGTCCATCAGCTCCTCTGACGGAAACGTACTACTTTTTAATTGCCACATCTCATCTGCTCCCGTACCCCCTATTGCCTTTCCGCAATCGCCTAGCGGCTTGCCGGACATGTATGCAAGGATGCTTTTTGACAACTCCAGTGAGCTTACCCCTAAAATGCTTGAAGTGGCAAAAGATTTCTCCTTTGACCTTCCGTCCGGCTCCAAGGGCTTCGTATTCAATGCTGACGCCGTGCTTATTATCCAGGTGCTTGACATTGGCACAAGGCATGTTGTGTCTGCTGACTCCAATAGATAATGGAGGCTTGATGAACTTAGTTATCAGATCTTTCCGTCTCCAAAAGGCAGGAAACGCCTTTGAGGAATGCGAGGACAAGTCATACCCTAAATTCCTGAACGACAGGCAAGTTGTCTACAAACTATCCGACCAGAGCCTATCTGCTTTTGGCGTTGCTGATGGCGCAACAGAGGGCATGTTAAGCGGAGAATGGGCTGAAATCCTTGTCAAGGCATTTTGCAGGTCAAAAAACAGCCATTCAGACATAAGCTTTCTTGTTGAAAAAGCGTCTAGGGATTGGGACTTTTGGATTAAGAATTATCTCGCTGAGAGGCAGAGGCACAACAAGCCTATCAAGTGGTATGAGGAGCCAGGCCTTAAGGCAGGAAGCTTCTCTACCCTGCTTGGCTTAGTTTTTTCTGATTCCCAGGGCTCTGAAG
>JAZDIE010000088.1:0-19429 GCA_043805295.1 Pseudomonadota bacterium | reverse complement strand
CGAGTTTGCCACAAAAAAAAATATAGGACATATCCACCTGAAACAGGTTAGCTATATAATGACAGGTGAGACTACAAACAAAGAATTTACAGAACCATCAACCTCGGCTTCGATCGCACAAGTATTAAAGGCATTATTAGGCTTACACAAGACAATGGAGCTTTACCCTGTTGAAAGTGACGCCGTCAGCAGCGCCGCAGACAGGTTTTTGGACACCCTGATAGAAGTCTTCCAAAGTCAGCAGGCTATAACATTTACAGGGATCGGCAGCGCCCTGTTGGTCAACGGCCAAAAAATAGATGTCTCGGATTTTAAAGCCGCGGCTGAAAGTTTTCTGCGTTTTCTTGAGTTTATAGGGGTTTCCGACCTCACTTTGGTAAACTGCGTAAATCAGCAAGAGATAATCTCGTTTTTTAGAACTGTATTAGAACTTCCAAAAACAGGTGGAAAGGAATCAGTCTGGAAGGAATTTTCCGACCGGCATAACCTCAAGGGGATACTATTTAACCAATATAGTTATGAGATGAGGGTGGCGTTAGATGACGGAACATTAGGCACATTGGCAGATGAGTCCTCAGGAGCTAATTTACCTGACGATGAAGAAAAACCAATCTCTGATGAGTCCATAGATGTTTTTTTACGCAAGATGCCAGACAATATAGAAAAGTTGTTGACCTGCAACAATGAAGCGGGCATCCGGAATACTCTTAAACGACTATTTTTAGGATTCTCCGAGCGTCCCCTCTTTAAGCGAGAATTAATCATCAACTCCTGCCGTGAGCTTAAAGAAACACTCTCACTTGCACATGCCCATACATACATAAACTGCATTGCCAATCACATATCCACTGCCTTTTCAATAGAGAAAGATTGGAGCATCATGCACTGTGCAGGATCACTTATGCATGACATGGCCATGCAGCTTATAGAAATCTCAGACTATCCTTCGGCGAGCAGAATATTGGACCCCCTGAAAAAAAAATATAGCGAACTCAAAGAGACAAAGGACATAAACGCACAGAAACTCTCAGATAGACTTGGGAAAAACCTTGAGGCAAAAACCGCTCAACTTTTACGCGAGGATCTTAAGTCAAACAATACAAAACGACAGAAAGACTCAGTAATGCTGCTAGACTCGCTTGGATCCCCAGCGACATCACTCTTGATCGAAACAATCAAGGGTGAGCAAGATTATCGGATCAGATGTATATCCGCCGCTTTACTGAATAGGCAAGGCCCCAAATCGGTCCAGCAGCTAAAAAGCTGCTTAACCCTAAAAAATAACGCAGAAACAAGAGTCCGGATATTGGAAGTAATAGATACAGTAACAAAAGACCTAAAGACAGAACTTATTCAAGCATTAGGGGATAAAAACCAAATAGTCAGGGACGCGGGTCTTATGCTCGCCGAACGTCTGGCCGATGAATGCTCTGAAGATGCCTTGCTCTTATATTTAGATGCTCCAGACGTCGGGCTAGTCTCGGCTGCGATTAAATTATTGGGAAGATTAAGATCAACTCGCCCCCTTGAAAAAATCATATCGCTCTTGAACTCAACCAAGGAACAAGAGCTACTGATTGCATGCTGTAATTATCTGGGAGATTTGGCGGACGCAGCAGGCATTCAGCCGCTTGCAAAAATTATAACCGCCAAAAGGATTATATCAAGGCATCCCAAATATTCTCCATGCGTCCGGCTGGCTGCCGCATCTGCGTTAAAACAGATATCCCATCCTCACACAAAGCCGATATTGGCTTTGCTTGCAAAAGAAAAAGACCCTCGGCTACGTGAAATGGCGCTCGACTGAGAAACCCCTTATGTATGATTGTTTTTACCCCTTGCTAAAACGAGAGGCTATCTTATCTACCCCTAATTTAAACTCCTCATGAGGGGTCAAAAGGCTAAACACCATAAACCCTTCTTGTGAGAACTCGTAAAAATAGCCGGGATGCGCAAAGACATTATCGAGTTCCAACATACTCAACGCACGATCATCATCTGAGATGTCATCAAAAAATTCAAGAATCGCATACCACCCCCCTTCCCTCTTTAGTACCCTGACGTTTGTGGTTTTACTGAACCGTTTCTCAAGAAAGGAGTAATTCACGGAGAGCCTGCATCGTACCTGCCGCTGAATATCCTCACGCATCGCAAGAAGGCTTTCTACCGCAATTTGCGCAGGTGACGAAGCAGAAAGATAGAAATCGTTTATCATCTCAAGACGAGCGGAGGCCTCCCTGCCAAACTGAGCATCATTGTTTACAACAATCCATCCCAACTTCAACTGCGGCAGACCAACCAGTTTGGATAGTCCATTAAGAACAAAAAAAAGCGTGTCAGGCGCGGCATTTACAGCAGTCCTTACACGATCAGGATCATCTCTTGAAAAAAAGTCAGAAAAAACCTCATCAATGATCAGGGCAAGGCCATGCTCATACGCTATTCGTAAAAGAGCTTCCAGTTCATGCTCTTTGATATACGAACCTGTCGGATTATTGGGGCTTACCAGTACAATCGCCTTTGTTCTGGGAGAGATTACAGCACGGAGCGTATCAATATCTATCTTCCATCCATATTCCTGATCATAACGAAGGGGATAATATATACAAGTAAGCGACTCAAGCCCCCCCAAATATGAAAGTAACGGATAGCCAGGTTGTGGAATTAATATTTCATCACCCGTGTCTGCAAGAAGTTTAAAAACAAGAGAATATGCTTCGCTGGTGCTTGCGGTGATAAAGATAGAATCAGGATCTACGGTCTTGCCAAGCTCCTTATAATATCCTGCTATTGCCTGACGCGCCCCAAACAAACCTTTTGGATGAGGCTCATAAAACATCGCCTCTGACTGCGCCAGAGCGCTAAGAATTAAGTCAACAGGATACGAAAATCCGGCAGTGGTAGGGTTTGACCCTGTCAAATCCAGTATGTGCTCGCCCTTGGCTCTTTTTTGTTCAAGGATCACCTCTAAAAAATTAGGAGACAGATTCCAATTAGATCTATTTGAAAACATGCTGCATTCCTTTTTTGTTAAAAGGGAACTCATCTATGGACGATAGACCATAGACCATGGTCCACCGTCTGTGGTCTATCGCAGTTACCCATCATGTGTTGATATGCCGCGCTATTTATGATATATAGATAATTACTTTTTAGTAATCTCTCAACAAAAATTTTGCATCACAATCCGCCCAGCAGGATTTCTTAGGAGGATATATGTTTCAAGTAGGCGATCTGGCTGTCTATCCCGCGCATGGCGTAGGTAAGATAGAATCGGTTGAAATCAAAGAAATTTCTGGTGCGACACAAGACTTCTATATAATGCGCATCCTTGAAACCAACATGATCATAATGATTCCGGTCAAAAATGTATCCACAGTCGGTCTCAGGGAAATAATAGACAAAAAAGATGTCTCCAAGATATTTAAAATACTAAAAACCCGCGACATACCGCCGGACAATCAGACCTGGAACAGAAGATATCGTGACTATATGGAAAAAATAAAGACCGGCTCAGTATATGAAGTGTCTGAGGTCTTAAGAGATCTGTTTTTGCTTAAAGGGGCAAAGGACCTCTCTTTCGGAGAGCGAAAGATATTCGATACTGCCCAGACACTCATAGTAAAAGAACTGTCGATTGCAACTAAGACCGCAGAACAAAAAATCGAACAAAAAATCAGTGAAATATTCACCGAGCAACCCGCAAACAACCCCACGGAAAACAACCATTCATTCTCCGTATCTAAAAAACAAGAAAAAATGAGGCTTGATGCAGCGCTGACCGAACAGCTCTCTGACTTATCCAGATCGTTCATAACAAGACTGATTAAAAACGGCCATGTCCAGATAAACAACCAAATCACTCAAAAGCCGGGTGTGCGTTTACAAGAAGGAGATATCCTCACGGTTATTATCCCGCCGCCAGAGCCTTGTAATATGCAGGCAGAGCATATTCCGCTTGATATCATCTACGAAGATGATGATATTCTGGTGGTAAACAAATCTGCGGGGACAGTGGTGCACCCAGGGGCAGGAAATCCAGATGGAACCTTAGCCAATGCCCTGCTTGCACATGTACCAAACCTTGCAGGAGTGGGCGACGAACGTCGTCCTGGCATCGTCCACCGTCTGGATAAGGATACTTCAGGATGCCTTGTCGTTGCAAAAAATCACGAGGCGCACGAGGCGCTTAGCCAACAGTTCAAAGAAAGGACTCTCACCAAGGTATATCTTGCCCTTGTCTATGGAAGCCTAAAAGAAAAAAGCGGCACAATCTCGCTTCCCATAGGGCGACACCCTGTTGATCGAAAAAAAATGTCCACCAATAGCAAAAACGGTCGGCCATCTGAAACAATCTGGAAGGTTAAAAAAATATTCAGGCATCTTTCCCTGCTTGAAATTAATCTTAAGACAGGCCGTACGCACCAGATCAGGACACACATGGCTGCTATTAATCATCCGATCGTAGGCGATTCGACTTACGGAGGCGAGCATCCATGGACTAAAATCTCCTCAAAAAAACTTATTGAGTCTCTTGAAGGGGTTGAACGACAAATGCTTCATGCATGGAAATTATCGTTTAAGCATCCTAAAACCGGGGAAAAAGTCTCTGTGGAAGCTCCAATTCCAAACGATATACAAAATCTGCTTCAAATCCTGGAACAAATCTGCTGAAGGCTAAAGGTTGAAGGTCGAAGGCTTTTAGGAATAAACCTTGCGTGATCACACAAAACTTTAAGCACCTGAATAGTCACAGACATACATGCTAAAAGTAGCTATCACCGGAGGTTCAGGCGCTGGAAAGAGCAGGGTATGCAAAGAATTGGCAAGACTTGGTGCCCAAGTCATCAGCTTGGATTGTATAGCCCGTGAGATCGTACAACCTGATACGCCTTGCTTAAAAAGGCTGATAGATTATTTTGGAGAAAATATTATCAGCCCGGATAATTCTCTCGACCGCCGTAGGCTGCGCGACATCATACTACACAACCCAAACGCAAAAAAAGCCCTCGACCAGATAACTCATCCAGAAATTCTTAGAAGATTAAAATCTGAAATTCAAGACATGGAATCAGCCGGACAAAAGGGGATAGTCTTTGTAGAAAGCCCCCTTTTAAAAAAAGCGTGGGCAAAAAAAAACTTTGACATGATCATACTTGTATCCGCTCCCAGATATAAACGCATGAGACGTATCATGCAAAGAGATAACGTGTCTGCAAAAAGCGCAAAAGCCCTTATTGCTTTGCAGCCAAACTATGAAAAAAAAATGGCGTTTGATATTGTCATTGAAAACAGAGGGGGGATTAAGAATCTGGCGCAAATGACGCTTAAAGTATACGCGCAATGCCGCGACTACCGCTCCGCGTCAAAATCAAAAAACAACAATTCGGTGTAATCCTGAAGGGCTTTAAACGCCTTATGACAAGCAGGGCACTCTCCCTTGTTTGCCCATATATATCACCCACCAATAAAATCAATTGCATATGCCTGCATCCCTTGAGGGTGTTCATTGGCGTATTTTATGAGTGCCTTTGCGATAAGAGAAAAACGATCCCCTGGAATCGTATAAGGAACAATTAAGAGACCAAAGTGTAATAGGTGGTCGTTAAAGAATTGGATTGTCAGATGAATGAAATCATTCCGATTCCTGGTAACCATGCATCTCTTGTTGCGGGCGGCAAACTCAAGTTGCCCAAAATCAGAACACTGCTCCATCCCAACCTCATGCGCGCTCGTGCAATCTACTTGTTGTTTCCTCAGTAACTCGGCTATTTTGGGGCTTAAATCCTCATCCAGATAATACTTCACGTGATACTACCAAGATACGGATAGCTTTGTGCTATTCTCTCTTTTGTAAATAAGGCATTTTTTTCTATCTGTGCCTTGATCTCATCTGGATATGTGCGGTAGTACCCTATTGCTGCCATTATCTGTTGTTCGGTCAACCAATGGTACGCCTTTTTAAGACGCGCAAGATCGGAATTAAGAGATTCATACGACATAATAATCTCCCATACCTCAATCCCTGTCCCTGCTATCCGCGCCCTTCTTCCATTTACACCATCAGCAAATGTGATGCCTGGACAACGGCGTATCTTAATAGCTTCCTCCAACAGATCATTTATTACAAAAGAAAAGGCGCGGCCTGACTTTAAGGCGATTCTTTCTATTTCGTTCAGTATAACAGATGGTATGCGCACACTTTTTTGAACCGTGGACATGGTTTTTTGCTCCTTTTTGTCTTCGAACTTCATGTATGCTTATACATGACATTATAGGACACTGTCTTACAACATGTCAAGGTTCTAAGACGGAAGGCCGTACTCGCACGTTCTGCAAGGGATATCGTCTTTGGAAAACATTATCCCCCAACAGCGTGTGCAAGATCATATACTGGGACATGGAGAATCTTGGCCGGTTTAGACAGCCGTTTCTCATTATTTTCAAAAACAAGAAGCAGCGTATTATTCTTATATGGCTCAACACTGACAACATCTAGTGTTTTCATAAAAAAGCCAAGAGAAATCTCCCCCAAGCACAGTTCCGTCTTCGATAGACAATTGAGGCCTTATTCCCCTTGGTAACGCACGTGGAATATGTGTCAGCCACCCCTTGTCATTTTTTCTGCCTGTTCAATATAAGGTTCTGATAAATTTGAGGATAGGATATCGTCGTACCAGCCCAAGGCGTGACTGGCTGAGTCTGATTTGCTGTAAAAAGATTAGATAGAGCATTAGCTTTATTTAAAAAAGAAGTGTCTAGCGCAGCAGGAGTCTGCCATTGATATCCAGTTGCAGGTGTCTGGTTTAATAACGTAGAAATATTAAATTGAGAATTAAAGTTATTTGAGAACGCTGAATTATTCAGCGCAGGAGTCTGCCATTGATATCCAGTTGCAGGTGTCTGGTTTAATGGAGAAAAATTAAATGTATTATTAAATGTGCTATTTAAATTTGGCAGTACAAATGGAACTGACTGTGTATATGCCGGTTGGGAAAAAATGGGCTGCTGTATAGGCAAAGGACTCCAAAACGGTTGAGTTAGAGGATAAAATTCACCAGTCGACCACCCCAAAGTCCCCCCAAACAATGGGTTTGTATTAGCGAAAGTTGCCCGTATAATGTTGATCTGCTTTGCAGGCGATGTTGACGTGTTTTTAACGCTGTCTGTCGCGGTAACAGTCAGGTTATGATTACCTGCGGCCAAAGGGCCTATCGTGGCCGAGTATGCGCCACCAGTAGCAGGACATCCAGGAGGACAAGTCATTGTTATAGGTGTGCTATTATTGACCCTTAGTATTACTAAACCAACTTTTGATATATCAGTAACTTGAACTGTGACTGTTATCCTGTCATCGTTGTCGGGCGACGCAGGGGTAGTTTGAATAGCTCCAATAGTAGGCGGAGAGGTCTCCTGTGTAACAGTAATTTCTTTTGTAGTCGAAATAGTTGTGTTGCTAGCGTTGTTTGTTGCAGTTGCGGTCAGAGTATGATCACCTGATGTCAAAGGACCTATTTGCGCAGAGTATATACCCCCTCTACCGCCGGCAATACATTCCGAGCAGATCATTGGTATGCTTATGCCATTATCAGCCGTTAAATTTACTGAATAGCTATATCCTGATATATAAGCAACCCGAGTATTGACTGTTATGGTTTTACCACTGTCCGGCGATTTAGTGTCAGTATTTATAGTTCCAATCGTAGGCTGTAAGCTAAGTTCTACCACTACCATGTCGTTCTGTATGTCGTTACTAGATGACTGGCCATTCTGTCTGTCCTGCGCCAGAAAAGCAACTTTATAGGATTGGCCAGGTTTCATTGCTGTTGCCCCTGGCCATGTTAGCGTGGCTGAGTTGTTGCCATTATTTGTCAGTGTAGCGCCATCCATAGTAGTGTATCCCGCATCCGCAGGCGGCATTGCAAAAGTAATCGTATCATCATCAATATCTTCCGCAGTGACCGTAATAGTAACAGGTTGAGTTGGAACCGAGTCAAGCATTTTGTAGTGCCATTTCTCAATATAATCCTTAGGCTTGTCGGGAAGCAAAGTTTTGATCTCTCCAATATTAGTAGTAACACTAGTAATCCTGGGTGGATGATTAACTGTAGTAGAAGCAACTGAAGCAATTCTTGCATCCATTGTACCGCAATAATTTGTAGCTATGTGGAAATTTGTTTCAAACGATTTAATGAAGTCAATATACTCGTTGGCCCTCCACTGCGGAAGCTTTTGTCGTGATATAACTACCGTTGCCATCTTGAAAGACTTTTGGGTTTTGGGATAACTAGGCCATCGAGTTCCGTTTTGATCCTTCGAAGTAAACTGTTCAAAAGTTATTGAAAGATTTTCAGGATTAAATACAAAATTTGTATTTAAAGCCTCTTTAAAAGACACCAGCCCTATGCTGTATAGATAATTTTTAAATTGAAGCGTTGTAGAAATAACGTCTTGATAAGGTAAAAGTCCCATCAAATAAAGTTCAACCGGCGCATATCTCATAATAGGCGCTACAGGAGCGGAAAGCAGGCCTTGCATGTATGATGCCTGGGACATAAGTCCGCATACATTACTCTCTTTTGCAGAATCTGTTGCATCATTCATTGATGTTAAATAAGACGCCCAAAAAGGACCAGGCGCCCAAAAATTAGGCATTGGCGACACATTATCTTCTTCCTGGCTCTCATCAGATGACGGCATAGCCGGATAATCCCAATGGCCTCCCCTGCTTTCAAAAAGATCAAGATAATCCTGACCGTTTACAGGATGATATTCCCAAAAGGCCGCCCATCGATGACCTAATTCATGCAACAACAGGTAGGTCATCTGCCGTGGACTACCTGTCTCCGTTGCCAAAGCATTCATATTTAATCGATCCATAATTAAAGTTATGACCTGCAATCTTCCAGGCTCATTATAATCCTCACTATTAGGCATAAAGTATTGGGTACTATCATAGAAAGCGGTATAAGCGGAGAGGATGCCTGGATCAGGGGAGGGATAATCATTGTTAGGGTCAATATCTTTGCCCGAACTTATTCGATAAAGAGAAGACAAGCCGAGATCACAATGTTTAGTCAGGACACTAAAACCGTGCGCAATCTCACAACTAATCGTCTCATCCAGCAGAACTGCCAAATAATCATAATCATTTCCAAATTGCTCATTGTCAATGCCGTATTCATAAAATAATGAAGATGCTGCTTTAGCCTTTGCAAGAATTTTATCATGGAGTTCCTTTTTGTCTGTCGTAGACAAAACTTCATTTGCAATAGTTCCCAACACCTGCTGAGAACCGTTATCTACAATATTTATAAGGCGTATATCTCCTGCCCTCAAGGGGTCAGGATCAGTAAAAGTATATATCCCTGACGATGCAATGCCACAGCAAAGTGTTATTGCAAACAACACCTGAAAAATTGCCGCCAGGCAAATCTTAGTAAGATTTGCCTTCCTAAAATACAGAGGATGGTTCATATTCATTTTGCAATCCTTTTTTTGTCTATATACATAGCGTCATAAGACATAGCGCAAGACGCGACGCAGGCGAGGAGCGAGGCGTACTTCCTGTACGTTGCAGCGACGAGCCAAGGAGTAACGCAGCGATCTGAGCTTATGACGCTATGTATAAAAGTCATTAATAATTCCACCCTACAGTAGCCATACAAGATATGCCGCTTGCCAGAGTGCCGTTTCTCGCCCACATGCTATGTTCTGTTGGGGGATAAAAAATATCCTCGTTTAACAGGTTCGCCACATGAAGGTTTAAAAACGTATCGTCCCAAACAATATTCTCCACGCGCAAGTTTAGGCCCATAGTGAAATAGCTATCTACTTTTGTTTTATAAGATTCGGCAAGGGATACCTGCAACAGGTCAGATTCCATCTCATCCACATAGTTTCCAATCAATGCAAGAGTAATATCATGGGTTATGCTGTACGCGGTCTTAACATAACCGAGAAGTTTTGGGGAATAAGCAGTTGTTTGGTCTTCATTGTTTTTATCCTCAACGTCCTGGTATGTGGCGGCAACGTCAAAGACCAGGGAATCCAATGGCCTTACCTGCACCTGAAACTCTACGCCGTTTGTGGCCATTTCACCTTCATTGCTCCACTCCTCAACTGCTGCAATATCTCTGACAAGAAGATTGCTCATATGGTTGTGAAATAGGCTGAAGCTGGTCCAAACATAAGAGTAAGTCCCAATGTAGTTAGCCTCATAGGTTTGAATCTTTTCAGGTTCAAGCCTAGCACAGGTTGAGCTAATATCAAAAAACGACGGGCGGTTGGTAGCCTCGCCATAAAGCAACTTCAATATATTGAATTCATTAAATGAATATATTGACGCAATGTTAGGCGCATACGAAATATCATCATAGTCATATTCATACTTGTTATAAATAGGAGGTAAATTATAACCTACACCTTCTTGTTCTACATTATATGGACTCTGTTCCTCCAAACGAACACCTGCGACAAGCAGCAGCTTATCAACCGGATAATACTTTGTTTGAACAAAAAAGGCTTGTGTCTCAATAGGGCTATTGCTATTATCTTGATACTCACTAAATCCTGAAAAAGGGTATACTCTCCAAGCTCGATTAATAGAATTACTTGCTTCAGATGCCCGATAGTTTAACCCGGCCATCAACTCAAATGTCTCAGTAGGGGCAAAAAAAGTCACAAACTCGGTCTCGTACGAGTTGGATCGTTCTGTTTGAGAAAGATAGAGATCAGGAAGAATAGCATAGTCGGTTGCCATACAGTAGTCATTATAATCAAGCCTCCAGTCAAACGTAACTGAACTGGATACTTCTTTTCTAAAACCAAATGATACCCTCGGCATGGTTACTCGTGACTGAGTCCCTTCCCCGCCAGCCATAGGCTGATGTAGAAACGCAAGTTCCGGGCTACTTTCGTTGTAGCTTATATCAGTATAGAAATCTCCAAATTTACCCGAAAAATCGAAATACCTTCTCTGATCTTCAAAACGCCCGCCAGATGTTTCGTCTACCCCTGCCCGGGATATATCCCCCCTGCTCCCCATCTTGCTGTATGGCTCATCAATCCCCTGCGAGTCATAGGCAGAGGCGTTCATAGAATATCGGAATCTATCTTCTGACCCTGCGGATCGCACAAATATTTTATGTGTTTCTTCTGACCCATAAGCTACTGATGCAGAACTTAATTCTTTCTGGTTTGTGATGATGTTAATAGCGCCATAAAACGCCCCGCTGCCGTACATGACAGACATTGGCCCTCTTATTACCTCAATGCGATCTATTGCATCCACCGGGACATTGGTAGCATAAAATGAATTCCCCTTGTCATAGTCTTGAACCTGCTTGACACCGTTTACCAGGATAACCAGGTTCCGGTTTGGGGTCAGGGTACAAAACCCGCGAGATCCAAACGCGCCTCGATAGGCATAATCATTTATATTATACAAGCCAGGAACGCCTTCCAGAATTTCAGGAAGCGTTGAATAGCCATAACGTTCAATCTCCTCCCTTGTAACAACAACAACACTTGCCGGTATAGCGTTTACCCTTTCTTCTTTTTTGCCTGCGGTTGTTATTTTCATGTCCAGCAATTCATCAAGGGACATTGCCAACATCTCACTAGTGGCTTGCGCCGATGCCATAGGTGGGATAATAAGATTCAGGCAAAATACCATACAAAACGCTAATCTGAATATACGCATATCAAACATTTTGAGCCTCCTTTGATGGCTTCAACATCTCCCCTATCTTACCAGAAAGAGTATATATGTCAAAAGGCTTTTGCATAAATCCGTCACTGGATATATCCATAACCTGACCTGCGACCCCATACCCGCTTGCAATGAGTATTTTTACGTTTGCGTTTAACTCTCGCAGCTTATTATAAACCTCTCCGCCCCCCATGCCTGGCATAATCATGTCGAGTATGACAAGATCTATGGCATCCTTATGCCCTTTGTATATCTCCAGCGCCTCCTCGCCTGACCTCGCCTTTATAGGCCTATAACCCAATTCCCTCAGCATCTCAAAACCGACTTCCAGCACCACAAGTTCATCGTCCACAATAAGGACAGATCCATCACCTTTTATAATTTCACCATGCCGTCTTTCTGCTTCCACTACCATCACTTTCTTAGATACCGGCAGATAGATATTGAAAGTGCTCCCCAGCCCTTTTTTGCTGTATACGTTTAAAATGCCGCTGTGATTTTTTATGATCCCATAGGCAGATGATAGGCCCAACCCTGTCCCTTGCCCCCTTTCTTTGGTGGTAAAAAATGGCTCGAATATCCTCTTCTGCACCGCCTCGTCCATACCTGTTCCTGTATCTGTCACAGATATCCTTACGTATTCCCCATGCGCTATGTTGAATGGATTTGTATAGTGTTCATCAAGCGCTATATTGCTTGTTTCAATATACAACTCCCCTCCTCCCGGCATAGCCTGCCATGCGTTTACATAAAGATTTAGCATCACCTGCTCTATCTGGCCGCGATCCACATCGACCGGCCAGATACGCCCTTCGAACTTCTTGTGAATCTTTATCTCTTTCTTTGTACGGCCAAACAGCTTAAGATTTTGCTCTATAAGCAGATTAAGGTCGGTCGGCATGGTCTTATGCTTTCCGCCTCTGGCAAATGATAAAAGCTGCCTGGTAAGGTCTGCTGCTTTTTCAATAGACGCGTCTATCTCCACAATATGTTCATGGTAGGGATGCTTGGAATCAGCGTTAAGCAATGCAAGAGATGTATGCCCTTGTATGGCCATGAGAAAATTATTAAAGTCGTGCGCAATTCCGCCGGCCAGGGTTCCGACAGCCTCCATCTTTTGCGCCTGGTAAAACTGAGCCTCAAAGCGCTTTGCCTCAGTAATGTCACGTATGATCCCCTGATATCCTCCAATAGTTCCGGCCTCAGACCGCCTGGCAGAGGCTGTGAAAAGGGCGTCCATAAGCGTCCCGTCTTTTTTGTGTAAATTCACTATAAAGTCCCTTACCGCGCCTTTTTGCTCTATCTCTTTCTGGAATCTGGGCCAGTCATATGGATTTACATATAATGTCTTGATCTCAACCCCCAGCATCTCTTCCCTTTCGTATCCGAAAAGGTCAAGCGCGGACTGATTCATGTCAATAAATTTCCCGTCGCGCGTGATCAGGCATATCGCATCCCTGGAGTCTTCAAAAAGCGCCCTGTATTTCTGCTCGCTCTTTCTAAGTTCCACATCTCTACCCTCAATTCGCGTAAGCATCTCGTTAAACGCAGCGGTTAGGGTTCCAATTTCATCATCGCTATGCATTGGCGCGCGCACTGAGTAGTCTTCGTTTTCAGAAACACCCCTGGCGATTTTAGCAAGGTCAAGTATAGGCGCGGATATTATCTTTTGAAGCCTGGCCGACAACACATAAGCGCCACAAGAAAGCAAAAACACCATGAGTATTGTAGCTATTATAATCTGCCTAAGGGATGCGTATAGTTCGCTCAGGTCGGATTGAAGGCATATAGTCCCTATGATACGCCCCTCAAGGAATATAGGTTCAAAGATAGTCAAAAAGCCGTTTTTAAAGTTATGTCCTTGCAAACAAGGGGGGGACGTTATAGATGAATCAAAATTGTTACGCTTGTATGCGGCAAAAAGGTCGCCGTTTGCGCGATATACGCACGCCATGGTTATAGGGTTTTTTACCTGCAACGACCCCAACAGCTCTGTCGCGTCGTTTGAGTCTTCAAACGACAATGCGGCAGTGCAGTTTTTAGCGAGCATCATAGCATTAGCCGACAGGTTGTTTATCATTTGTTTGCGGGAGGTTAACCACTCATAGGATATAAACGCAACGCAGGCAAAAATCATCACAGATACGCTTACAAGCATTATAATCGTCATAAGCTTGCGCCGTATGGATGACCTATATGTTGTTGCCGGTTTATCCATCTAGTCTTCAATAACCTGCACTGCCACACGCAAAAGCTTTGAGCGAAACGTGACACCAACTCGAGTTGCCGCGCCTTCGTTGATCTCGAACCTGACCTGATCTTGCTTGGTGACAAAACGGATCATCCCGCCCAGCTCAACAAATCTTTCTGACTCGCCTACAGTCACTACAGGATATTGCTTCAGGGATTCTATAATGTCAGGGAGTTGCTCCTCCTGAGAGGAGGATATAAAAAGGATTTGGCATTCCCGAAAGAGTTCAACAGAGGTATTTTCAGGAAAATGCCTTATGACAAGTTTTTTACCTTGAACAGGCTTGTCTTCTACAGACTTAAATAGATCACCAAACGGATTTTCGCCCAAGATACCGATAGTAATAGTATCGCCAGGTAATGTTTGAGGCCATTCGGTAAAAAATATGAACTTGTAAAGAAAACCGCCTTTGATCTGATACTCGCGTGAGGGTTCGCCTGCAAGACATGGGGAGCTTGTCACAAGACAAGCAATAAGAAGAAAAAACAGTATGGCTCTCTGCATTATTGCATAAGCCTTTCAGGATTTTATTTTTGATAGCTTCGCAAAAAGCGGAAGCCGCGCGAGGTTTTTATTATACTGTAATAGCGCCCTCATGGTCAAGGAATAACCAAAAACATAAACACCAATGGGCCGGCAGATATTGCCGACCCATTGGTTGTTTTCGCATCGTCCGGATTTAACAGACGATCCGGTTAATTTAATCAGGTGTTTAGACTGAAGACTGTTAGTCGTTGCGCATGGCGCATCCCTTCAGTCTAAAAGCCTTCAGCCTATCTACCTAAATAATAAATGGGATCAAAAGAAGCGCTACCACGTTAAGTATCTTGATCATTGGGTTGATCGCAGGCCCGGCAGTGTCTTTGTATGGATCTCCGACAGTGTCTCCGGTTACAGCAGCCTTATGCGCATCGCTTCCCTTACCGCCAAAGTGGCCGCTTTCAATGTATTTCTTTGCGTTGTCCCACGCGGCCCCGCCTGTGGTCATTGAAATAGCCACAAAAATGCCGGTTACTATGCTTCCTATGAGCACGCCTCCGAGCGCCACCTTGCCCAGAAAAACTCCAACTATAATCGGCACAGCAACAGGTATGATCGCAGGAACAACCATCTCTTTTAATGCGTACTTGGTTACAATATCAACGCAGGTGCCGTAGTCAGGCTTTGCCGTTCCTTCCATAATGCCTGGAATCTCGCGGAACTGACGCCGTACTTCTTCAACAACCTTGCCGCCTGCATTGCCAACCGCCTTCATTGCGATAGAGCCGAAGAGGTAAGGAAGAAGTCCGCCTATAAAAAGCCCGATAATAACATCAACATTACTTAAATCAAAGGCAACAGCCACTCCTCCAGACGCTTCCTTAAGGTCCTGGATATAGGCTGCGAAAAGCACAAGCGCGGCAAGCCCTGCCGAACCTATTGCATATCCTTTTGTAACTGCCTTGGTTGTATTGCCCACTGCGTCCAACGGATCGGTTACTGCGCGAACGCTTTCATCCATCCCAGCCATTTCAGCAATACCGCCCGCATTGTCCGTGATCGGGCCATACGCATCAATTGCGATAACCATTCCGGTCATGGAAAGCATGGCCATGGCTGCCAAAGCAATGCCGTAGATACCGGCCAGGGAATAGGAAATCGCGATCGCCGCGCAGATCGCAAGAACAGGGGCAGCAGTCGCCTGCATGCTGACAGCAAGTCCTGCAATGATGTTTGTGCCGTGTCCTGTAATGGATGCCGTAGCAATGTCTTTTACTGGTTTGCGAATTCCTGTGTAGTATTCAGTTATGATAACGATACCTACAGTCAGCGCCAACCCAACCAGTGTGGCCAGGTAGCAATTCATGGGATCCAGATTGGGGATATCCTTCAACAGGTACATTGTAGCAGGATAGAACGCTCCAGCCGCCAGTATAGCAGCTCCGAACATCCCTTTATATAGAGCGCCCATGATATAATTACTTTCGCCAAGCCTTACAAAATACGACCCGATAATGCTTGCAAAAATTGATATCGCGCCCAATGCGAGCGGAAAAGTAACAGCCGCTGAGTTGTCTGGGAACAACAAATGACCGAGCAGCATGGCCGCTACCGCAGTCACGCCATAAGTCTCGAATAGATCAGCAGCCATTCCGGCGCAGTCTCCAACATTATCCCCCACATTGTCTGCAATAACCGCTGGATTGCGCGGATCGTCTTCAGGAATCCCTGCCTCAACCTTGCCTACAAGGTCTGCGCCCACGTCAGCGCCTTTGGTAAAAATACCGCCGCCCAGACGGGCAAAAATTGATATAAGACTTCCGCCAAAACCAAGGGCGATAAGCGCCTTTATATCATGCGTGTATGTATAAAAACCTGCGACAGAGGTCAGGGCAAGACCTGCCACTATCATGCCTGTGACAGTGCCGCCCTTAAAAGCCATATTAAGGCCTGCGGCAAGCCCATTTTTAGCGGCCTCAGCGGTTCTGACATTAGCAATAACCGATACCCTCATGCCAATATAGCCAGCCAGATATGATGCTGTTGCGCCAATAAGAAACCCAACTGCCATTGTTTGACCCATTGTAACGGCAATAATGGCAAAAATAATAGCTGCCACAACGGCAACTGTCTTAAGCTGACGATTGAGATAAGCTATGGCCCCTTCTTTGATAGCGTTGGCAATCTCGTTCATTTTCTGATTGCCGGACGGGGCTTTTTTTACATAGCTGATAATAGAGAGTGCAAAAATTACGCCGAGGATACCTATACAAGTACTTATTAACTCGATATTAAATGTAATTTCTTCCATGCCTTTTCCTCCTGAAAATCATTTTTTACAATCAGCATTGTTTGATTGAACAATCTCTTCAACAACTTTTTGTGCTGCCGAGATCACCGCATCCAGTGCCACTTCCTGTTCGTAGTCAAACCGCCCCAACACATAATCAGTTACGTCTTCTTTAGTATCAGGCCGTCCTATTCCGATTCTAATGCGGTAAAAAGAACCTGTACCCCATGTATCAATCATTGATTGAATTCCTTTGTGTCCTGCATTCCCTCCTTTCTCTTTAAATTTTATCCGGCCAAACGGAAAATCCATATCATCATGTACAACCAACAGGTTGCTCGCATCCATCTTAAAATATTTGCCTACTCCCCTGGTAGGCGGACCGCTCAAATTCATATACGCCATAGGTTTCATAAGCACTACGTCTCTGCCACAGATATTGCCTCTGCCATACAGCGCCTGAAACCTTTCGTGATTAAGATCAATATTATGCTCTGAAGCAAGACGGTCTATCACTCTAAAGCCTATGTTATGCCTATGATAGTAATATCTCCTTCCTGGATTCCCTAACCCTACAATAAGACTTATACCCACAGTGGCTATTTAGCGCTTTTCGCTGAAGTTTTCCCCTCAGCAGGCTCCACCTCTTCCTGCGCTTGGGACTTTTCCTCAGTCGCCACCACAGGAGAGAGCACGTTTACAAGGGTAAATTCAGAATCTGTAAGAACCTTAATCTTTTCGCTTACGACTATATCCTTTACCTGCAAAGAATCTCCGATATCAAGACCAGAGACATCAATCTCAATTGTATTTGGGATATCTAAAGGAAGGCACAATATCTCAAGTTCATTGTAACTAAGATTTACAAGTCCCCCCAATTCAGTCCCTTTTGCCTTGCCTGTCATCACAACTGCTACCTTAACCTTAAGGGGCTTATTCATAGAAACCTGATAAAAGTCCGCATGTAAATGCCTTTGGCTGACCGGATCTGACTGCAATTCCTTTAGCATAACCAATTTTCCAGAGTTCACATCTCCATCCATAAGCAGCTTCAGGATCACATGTTCGCTCGATTTTTCGAGTATCTTATCCAGGTCACGCACCGCCACAGCAAGCATGGTCGGTTCTGTGTTGTGTCCGTATAAAATAGCAGGGACATTCCCTTGCCTTCTCAATTCCCTTGCAGCCCCTTTTCCGCATGACGTGCGGTTTTTTACTTTTAGTTCAAATGCTTCCAAAATTAAATCCTCCCTTTTCGACCCTCACCCCAACCCTCTCCCATCAAGGGCGAGGGAGTTTTGGGGACTTTTTACGAATTCATCTTTACACAAAAAGTGAACTAACTGACCTCCCCGTATGACTACGGATAATAGTCTCCCCAAGCAACTGTGCAATGGAAAGAGAATGTATCTTATTACATGATCGGGCTGCCTCACTCAAAGGAATGGTATTTGTCACTACTACGCCCTTAAAAGGAGACTGTTCTATCCGTTCCACCGCCGGCCCTGAAAGGACCGGATGAGCACAGCACGCATAAACCTCTTTAGCGTTTCTTGCCATCAATGCCTCACCTGCTTGCGCCAGTGTGCCAGCAGTATCGATCATGTCGTCCAAGACAACCGCCCTTTTCCCTTCCACGTTTCCTATAACATTCATGGCCTTTGCCACGTTAGGCGCGTCTCTTCGCTTGTCGATAATGGCCAAATCAGCATTAAGCCTTTTAGCAAACGCACGCGCGCGCTCTACGCCTCCTGCGTCAGGCGAAACAATTACAAGATTATCGTTCAGGTTTTGATTTATGTAGTCTAACATGACAGGCGCTGAAAATATGTTGTCTACAGGAATATCGAAAAAACCCTGGATTTGTCCGGCATGAAGATCAATGGTAATAAAACGGTTTGCGCCTGCCAGGGTTATCATGTTTGCCACTAACTTCGCGCTAACAGGAACCCTGGGCGCTACTTTTTTGTCTTGCCTGGCATAACCATAATAAGGGACCACCGCTGTTATTCGCATTGCGGAAGACCGCTTGCAGGCATCAATCATAAGCAGAAGCTCTAAGAGATGATCGTTCACCGGACAACAAAGCGACTGCATAATAAATACATCTTTACCGCGAACGTTTTCCTGAATTTCGACCTGGGTTTCACCGTCGCTAAAGGTTATAACCTTTGCCAGGCCTAGAGGAAACGCCAAATATTGACATACCTCAGCAGCAAGTTTAGGAGTTGAATTACCTGAAAAAAGTATAAACTCGTACATTTAAAAACCTTAAATTGGCTGGGGTGGGAGGATTCGAACCTCCGAATGCAGGATCCAAAATCCTGTGTCTTTCCGCTTGACGACACCCCAAAAAATAGTCAGCAGGGTTATTTAACGGCTTTTCACAAAGCCGTCTTCTTTGGATCTTGTCAAGAAAACTTGCCACATTGCATTGTGGCTTTTCATTGCGTTATACGCAATTTCCGCCTTATTTTGATCGCTAAATATTCCGAAGACTGTTGATCCGCTTCCGGATAGAAGCGCACCGCTTGCGCCTTTATCAATTAATCTCTTTCTGATCAAGGCTAATTCAGGATATGTATTAAATACTAACCCTTCAAAGTCATTGTGCAAAAGAGCCTCAATATCCGAAATTTTATTTATTGAGTTAAAAACCTTAAATTGGCTGGGGTGGGAGGATTCGAACCTCCGA
>JAZDIE010000087.1:0-8714 GCA_043805295.1 Pseudomonadota bacterium | reverse complement strand
TTTTTTCAGGAGAGCGAGCTCGCGAACTTGGCTTGGTCGATTCGCTAGGTGGTTTGCAGGACGCTATAGGGCTTGCTGGAAAGCTTGCTGGAATAGAGGGTGAGCCGGTTGCTGTCTATGCAAAAAAACCCCGAGCTTCTTTTTTTGAATACTTGCTGGGTGATTCAGTAGAGGAATTGGCGAATAATATCCTTTCTGTTCCATTTTATAGGATTGGATACATCATGCCGCTTGGTAATTAGTTAGGTGTATAGGCAGACTGAAGGCGTCCCTTGAGCAAGAGGTAGTATGGTAAAGAGCGAACTTGTTGAAGCATTGTCTGAATTGCATCCTGGGATGTACAAGACCGATATTACAATGGTCGTGGATACTATTTTTAATGAGATGGGAGCAGCGCTCATAAGGGGTGATCGTATTGAGCTGAGAGGGCTTGGGGCATTTAATGTTGTATTTCGTAAGCCGATTAGCAGTACAAACCCTAAAACAGGAAAGCCAATGGATGTTCCTCAACGTTTGCATGTTCACTTTAAATTTTATGACACCCTGAAGGATTTTATAAATAAGTAGTGTAACTATTCATCAGGTGAATAGACTGAAGGCTATTAGGGATATGGTCTTCAGCTTCCAGCCTTCAGCCTATATACCTGACTAAACAAAGCAACTTACATCTCCCAACCCCTCCCGAATCACCTCCGGAATATCATCGATAAGTGAGACTACGCTTGAAGGCTTTCCGGGAACCGGTCCCCCATGAATTACAATATCCAACTGGCCTCGGAAGATATCCTTAATTTCCTCAGGATTTGTAAGTATTTCTCCGTCTTGATTAGTTGCCGTGGTGTTGAGGATTGGGTTGCCAAAATTTTGGACTAGCGTTACGCAGATAGTGTTGTTTGGCACCCTGATGCCGACTGTTTTGCGTCTTGTCAACATTAGATTTGGCACTATACGAGAACCTGGGAGGATAAAAGTGTAGGGGCCTGGGAGTAGTTTTCGCATTGTTTTGTACGCATAGTTTGACACCTTGGCGTATTGGCTGATATCTTTTAGGTCACAGCATACAAGACTAAAGGGCTTGGTGATAACCTGCTTTTTCAGGCGATATATTTTTTGTATCCCCTGCTTATTGAATATATCGCATCCTATACCGTAGGATGTGTCAGTGGGATAAGCAATGACCCCTCCTTGTTTCAGAATTGAAACAACCCGTTCGACCAAGCGCGGCTGTGGGTTTTGAGGGTTTATTTCGATTAGGCTGGTCAAGATAATATCCCTACTCAATTTCCCTTTGTCAAGAAGGAAGGTTTTCTCTTCCTTTGAAAAGAGGTTAAGAGGATTTAAGAGTACTTTTTAAAACAGCTAAACGGATACCATGGTTCTGTCAAGAACAAATATCGTTGCCATGCTATTGGATATTCCAGTGGAAGATATCTGGTGTGAAGGCAAATTTAAATATCTTGTGAGAGTCCGCAGTTTATTGTATTTTAGACTGGTACGTGATTGTCCAGCGACAGACGAGGAAACTAATTGAGAGGCGTTTTATGAGATCTGTTTTATATTTATACATAAAAAAAACCGGAATTCTTTTTGCCGGAAAACTTAGACGATTTTTCTATATAAAACTTTATCCTGAAAAAGTAGATAAGCTAATTTTAAAACGTAAAGGTGTTTGTCATCAGTGCGCAAACTGCTGTCGTATAGTATATCGGTGCCCGTTCCTTACAAAAGACAATCTTTGCAAGGTTTATCACTCAGCCGTCAGGCCCGATGTCTGTGTTAGATTTCCAATTGATGAACGAGACATTTTAGATGTCCATATTTCATCAGACTTTCGATGTGGCTATTATTTTGATTGTAGAAGCGGTGAGAAATCAGCTACACACTAAACCTAAAGTGAACAATATCGCCGTCGTTGACCTTATAAAGCTTTCCTTCCAGGCGAAACGTTCCTTGCTTGCGAGCTTCCTGTAAGCTCCCTGCCTTGATTATATCTTCATAACCAACTACTTCTGCTCGAATAAACCCTTTTTTTATGTCCGAGTGCACCTCGGCTGCCGCATCCAGTGCGACAGTGCCGCGCTGGATTGGCCACGCCTTTACCTCGTCTTCTCCGACCGTAAAAAAACTGATCAGTCCGAGCGCGTCATAAGAACTTTGGATAACCCTGTCCAGCGCTGAGACAGAGATGCCATACTCAGAGGTGAATTCTGAGGCGTCTTCCGGTGTCATGCCTGCAAGCTCCATCTCAATTCTTCCTCTTACTACCAGCGCGTTTAAACAAACATGTTCACTAGTTGCCCATGCTGGCGTTTGATTGTCTTCATCGGCATTGTTAAAAACAATAAGTCTTGGCTTTGCGGAAAGAAAGGCGAATCCCTTTAACAGCGCGTGGTTTGCTAGAGAGGAAAAATCCCGCAGCGATTTTTCTGCTTCAAGCGCCTCTTTACAGGATTGAAGCAGTGAATATTCCTCTTCGTTTCCTTTTCTTCCCCGTTTTCGTTCAGCCTCTATGCGCTCGATTCTTTTTTCAACGATCATAAGATCTGTGATTGCAAGCTCTGTCTCAAGTGCTTTAAAATCTTTTTCGCTCTCAGGATCGCCCAGAACCGGATGCGAGAAGTTGCGGACAACATGTATAATGGCGTCGCAAGTTCTTGCCGATTTCCATGTCTCAGATTCATTCTCACTGCCTTCTTTTTTTACATTAAAAGCAGGCAGGAGGTACTCGACTTGCGCATAGGCTGTTTTCTTGGGGTTATACATTTTGTTGAGGATATCTATCCGTGGGTCTGGAACCGACACTACGGCAACCTGATTGGCACCGCGTTGCTGAGCCGGACCTTTGCCATGTTGACCGCTTGTCAGAGCGGAGAAGATTGTTTTTTTTCCACTTTGTTCAAGACCTATGATTCCAAGAGTGATCATCGCTAGTGCCCCTTCCATTTCTATTGAAGGCTCGATGTATACCCAAACAGACAGGGACTGTCAAATAACCGATAGCCAGTATTTTCAAATTTGTTTGACAAGTTATTTTTTTGCTTGACATCTTTTGAGGTAGCAGGTATGAGCCTGCTACCTCTTGCTGATTATAAGGTTTAAACAGATCGTTTAAAGCAAAGGATTTATATCATGTTGCCCTCCGATCTCTTAGACAAAATTTACCTCTCTTTTTTCATCGGCGGCGGTTTTTTCTTTGCAGTCGGTCCTCTGATTGCCTCATTACTGCTATCTTCTAAGTCTAGAAATCTCAAGACAAAAGCTATATATGAATGCGGAATAGAACCGTTCGGGCCTGCATGGATAAGGTATGGCGCAAACTACTATCTCTATGCGTTGATTTTTTTAGCCTTTGATGTAGACGTGCTCTATCTTTTCCCTGTGGCTACGGCATGGGGAGAAGACTTCAATAATCGTGAAGTAATCGAGATGGTGCTCTTTGTGGCTATTCTGGCTTTGGGAATAGTATATGCCTGGAGAAAGGGGGCCTTTAAGTGGGAACGCAGGACTATAAATTAATCAAGACTGGAGCTACTACCCCGGAGGCAGAAGCCAAGATCCATGAGATTGATCCGCCAATCTTGCGGCTGGCGTTAGTTGATGAAATTCTAAATCTCTGTAGGGCCAATTCGCTATGGCCAATGACTTTTGGATTGGCATGTTGCGCTATTGAGATGATGGCTGCGGGTATGGCGCGTTTTGATATGGCTCGGTTCGGAGCTGAGGTCTTCAGACCATCCCCCAGACAATCTGATGTAATGATAGTGGCAGGCACTATTTCCAGGAAAATAGCCCCCGCAGTAGTTACGCTCTATGACCAGATGCCTGCGCCCAAATGGGTCATTGCTATGGGGAACTGCGCTATCTCAGGCGGGCCTTTTGCCTTTGAAGGGCAGTACGGGATTATCGAAGGAGCAGACAAATTGATTCCTGTGGATGTTTATGTCCCAGGATGTCCGCCCAGGCCCGAAGGTCTGCTTGAAGGTATTTTTAAGTTACAAGAAAAGATCTCTGGCAAGAGATTCTGGCCAGTAGCAAAGAGGAGAGCCAATGCTGGTAACTAAGGCAAAGGCAAAGATAGCGGCAATCTCTCCGGTTGAGATAAAGGAGACTGATTACTCAAAGACCGGCTATCACCTGGAGGCAATAGTCAAACCAGAGCAGGTGACGATTCTGGCCGAGGCGATGTTAACCCAGGGTTTTTATTTGCAGGACGTTACAGCAGTAGACATCACTCCTGAGATGGAAGTAATCTATCACTACGCGCATTTTGAAGGCTTATGCCGTATAACCGCCCGGGCCTATATTACGCGGGAAGCACCTCAAATTTCAACTATCTCACAAGTCTATTCCGGCGCCAATTGGCATGAACGGGAGACCCACGACTTTTTTGGCATAGAATTCATAGGGCATCCTTATTTGATGCCGTTGCTGCTGCCTGAGGATGCTGATTTTCATCCATTAGTCAAAGGGAAAGATCAGGTTAAGTCGCTTAAGGACATATTAAGGGCTGAGGTCAAAGAACCTGCTGAAGCAGAAGCTGGCGAAAAGTCTGCTGCGCCAACTGTTGTCAGGAAGATTGTGAAAGGCAAAAAAGTATGAGAGTAGAACGACATCTGAAAGACCTTGAAGAACAGACGTTGTTCTTGAATATGGGGCCGCAGCATCCGAGTACACATGGTGTGTTGCGGGTTGTCCTTAAAATGGACGGAGAATATATTGAAGAAGCAGAGCCTGTTCTCGGCTACATCCATCGAATGCATGAGAAGATGGGTGAAAATCGTACTTATGCCCAGTATTTGCCTAACCTGGGCCGTATTGATTATCTCTCTGCCCTTATTTTCAGTCAGGGCTATGTATGCGCAGTGGAAAAACTGGCAGGAATTGTTCCACCTCCGCGTGCTGAATATATAAGAGTTATTGCCTGCGAGCTTAATCGAATATCCAGTCATCTTCTTTGGTTTGGAGCGTATGTCCTTGACCTTGGCGGGTTTACGCCATTTCTTTATTCATTCGATGACAGGGAGCAGTTATTAGATTTGCTTGAGAGTGTTACAGGGTCTAGGTTGACATACTGCTACTTTAGGTTTGGCGGAGTAAACAGAGATATCACAGACGATTTTATAGCTGGAACCAGGGCATTTATTAAGAGGCTTAGGTTACGGCTTCCTATGTACGAGGCATTGGTCACTAAAAATGTCATATTCATAAACAGGGTCAAGGGTGTCGGCATTATAACGCCAGAGGCTGCCCTGCGTTATGGTTGTACTGGCCCTGTGGCGCGTGGGGCAGGGATTAAGTATGATATACGGAAGACAGAGCCGTATTCAGCTTACCCTGAATTCGATTTTGACATACCGGTCGCATCAGGATGTGATGCCATGGCGCGTTATATTGTGCGTATGCTTGAGATGGAACAGAGCATGCGGATAATTGAGCAGGCATTGGATAAACTTCCGGAAGGCCCGATCATGGTGCCAAAGGTTCCCAAAAAAGTAAAGCCGCCAAAAGGCGATGTGTATTTTGCTGTAGAGGCTGCCAGGGGTGAATTCGGCACTTACATAGTAAGCGACGGCACAGATACGGCTTATCGGATAAAGCTGCGTACCCCTGGGTTCTCTAATCTGAGTATATTTCAAGAAATATCGCAGGGGCTTTTGCTTGCGGATGCGGTATCGACTATGGGAAGTTTGGATCTTGTTATCCCTGAAATAGATAGGTAGGCTATGGAACAAATTCCGGTCTCTGCTTTTATTTATGAATTTATCCGTCTGCTCCTCTCTTTTGTACTGGTTGTAGGCTTTGTGGCAGTGAATGGCCTTATGCTTGTCTACATGGAGCGAAAAGTGGCTGGACGATTGCAATGTCGTATGGGGCCAATGGAGGTTGGACCTTATGGCATCCTTCAGACCATTGTGGACGGCATAAAACTTATGTCAAAACAGATCATAACCCCTGAGGGCGCGGATGTGCCGCTTTTTTGGCTTGCGCCGATAATGGCGCTTGCGCCGGCGGTAGCTGTTTTTGTGGTGATGCCATTCAGCGAGACGCTTGTTGCTTTGGATATTAATGTAGGGGTCTTGATTGTTTTTGCGTATGCAAGTCTTGGAGTGCTTTCTATCCTACTGGCCGGCTGGGGGTCATTTAACAAATATTCGCTAATCGGCGCGTCTCGGGCTGTTGCGCAGCAAGTTGCCTATGAAATACCAATGTTGATATCTGTCATTTCTATAATTCTGATGAGCCATACCACACAGTTGACAGGGATTGTGCATGCGCAAAAAGGGTTGTGGTTTATATTCTATCAACCCGTTGCCTTTCTGATATTTTTTATATGCAGCCTGGCAGAGACTAATCGCGCCCCCTTCGATTTAGTTGAGGGTGAGAGTGAACTGACCGCTGGATTTCATACTGAATACTCAGGCATGGGGTTTGGGCTATTTTTTCTGGGAGAGTATGCCAATATGGTTGTGGGCGCGTCAATGGCCACCATCCTCTTTTTGGGCGGGTGGAACGGCCCCACCTTTGGCATGGCAGGGGGGATATTCCCAGGTGTTTTGTACTTCCTGATAAAGGTCTATATCCTGATTTTTATTGTAATGTGGATCAGGTGGACATATCCGCGTTTGCGTTTCGATCAATTGCTTAACTTCAATTGGAAAATACTTATGCCGTTTTCTCTGGTAAACCTAATCATAACAGCATTGGTGACAAAGCTATGAGTTACTTTGGCGAGATTTATGCCGGCGCGGTAAGTCTGGTTGTTGGACTTGGGGTCACAATAAAGGCGTTTTTTCAGCCTGCAGTGACTGTCCGGTATCCGTGGAAGACAATAGATATTACCCCTGTTTTCAGGGGGCACATTGAGCTTACGCCTGCTGATGAGGGAACGGGCGAAACAAAATGTATCTGTTGCGGAATGTGCCAATCAAGTTGTCCATCAGATTGTATAACCATTAAGTCAAGCAAGCCTGAAGGCGCAAAAAAGAAGGTGCTTGATGCGTATTTTCTTGATTTTACAAAGTGCAGCCTTTGTGGAACTTGTGTTGAAACCTGCCCTGCGGATGCTATCCGGTTTTCAAACGAGTACAACCTGGCAGGGTATTCGAGAGAAGAATTTCACTTTGATCTTTTGAAGAAAATGAGGGGACAGAAATGATAGGGCAGATTATCTGTGAAAGCCTCTTTGTTATGACTGCACTGATGATATTGGGCGGCTCAGTCCTTGTAGTTTCATCCCACAGCCTGGTGCATTCTGTCCTTGGATTGATCGCGAGCCTTCTGGGCGTGGCTGGTATGTATCTTCAGCTTGGAAGTCCCTTTATGTCTGCAATGCAGATACTGATTTATGTGGGCGCTGTATGTATAATTATTGTCTTTGCCATAATGCTTGCCGAGCCGGGCGCTAAGGGGATAACAGCAAAACCCGAGAGGTTTTTTTTGCTTGTATCAATGCTGGTAATTTTTTTGGGTGTTGCCGGTATACACTCACAGTTTTCTGAATCGGTTGCGGCTGCCATGCAGGCGGTTGTTTTTATAGGCGCGGCAGGATTTCTTATAGTTCTTGCTATAATGCTTGCCGACTCGGGAGCTAAAGATCTCAAAACAGAAGGCGGGGTGCTGCTGATAGGATCAACAGCAGCTATTGTATCCTTTGTTGTAATAATCAATATTTTACAAAAAACAACTTGGCAATCATCCACTGTTAGCTCAGCAGACGCCTCCATTGCCGCTATAGGCAAGCACCTGCTGGTCGATTTCGGCTTGGTTTTTGAGGTAATATCTCTTGTCCTCCTTGTGGCTATTATGGGCGCTATTGTGCTGGCAAGGGGCGGAAGGGGGGAAGGCGGAATGAGTCAGGCATATCTGTTGAGCGGCAATCTTTATAGTTATCTTGTAATCGCAGCAATTATGTTTGTAATGGGCGTGCTTGGCCTGGTGCTTAGACGCTCTCTTATTGGTATGTTCATATCTACAGAGTTGATCTTGAATGGCGCAGGACTTAATTTTATGGCGTTTAATAAGTTTTTGGCGCCAGACCCTGCGATCGGACAGATATTTACCCTTTTTATAATGGGGATTGCGGCGGCTGAGGCTGCAATTGGTTTTGGACTCATAGTCGCAGTGTATCGAAAATGCCGCTCGGTTGATTCAGAATGCGTCAGTGATCTGAAAGGGTAAAAAGGGGAGGGTGCGCTCTATATGGAAATTGTAACGTCTCTAAAACCTCTCATAGCTGTCATTATTCCCAGCATAGCAGCCGTTTTGATCATGATTACAGGGAAGAAGAGTCCTAACTTGCGTGAATCATGGTCATTCATAGGCGGGGCTATCTGTTGTGGCATTACCCTTTCAATGGTGCCAGATGTTTTAAACGGCAATATCCTACAGTGCAATGTGTTTAATATCCTGCCGGGTATCAGCGTAAAATTAAACGTGGATCCCCTGGGGATTATTTTTGCTATAGTGGCATCTTTTCTTTGGATACTGGCAAGTTCGTACAATGTCGGATATATGCGAGATCTGAAAGAACATGCACAGACGCGCTATTACGCATGTTTTTCCATAGCCATTACAGGCGCGGTTGGGGTGGCCCTTTCAGGGAATGTATTCACCCTCTATTTGTTTTATGAGATCATAAGCATATTTACCTACCCCCTTGTTGCGCATCATCAGGACGAAGAAGGCTACGCTGGCGCAAAGAAATACATATCCTA
>JAZDIE010000086.1:0-9771 GCA_043805295.1 Pseudomonadota bacterium | reverse complement strand
TTCTCGAAAAAGAAAAAATTCTAAGCTGGGGTATTGTTCCTACCCTAAAAGAAGAGTATATTGATGGTGAAACGGTTGAACGTCTTGTAGATCGCTGGAAACAACAAGTATTAGAAATTGAAAGATTGGGAGTTGACCGGCAAAGGGTGTTTGCACAGTCATTGATCACCCCAAGCTGCGGAACTGGCGCCCTTGACCTGAAACATGCCATGAAAGTGCTGGAGCTTACAAGGGGGGTTTCAGATATGATAAGGTCTGGCGTTCTATGATTTATTTGAGAGTATATTTTTATGAACGAAGACCTTTCTGAACTAAGACGCGAGGCCTTGGTTGAGATCATTAATATAAGCTTTGGCCTTGCCTCTGCCTCACTCGCTGAGATGTTGCATGTTCAGGTAATATTAAACGTGCCTGAAGTAAGAGAGGTAGAATATAACACAATCACTGCTGAACTTGAAAAGAGGATTGGCAAGGAAGAGCTTGTTTCGGTTATACAGCAGGTCTTTATTGGCAGTTTTTCAGGAGAGGTTTTATTTATAATATCTTCAGACATGGCTAAATCTGCAATAAAGGCATTGAGCGCAGAGGCTGGTTATGCAGATGGGTTTGAATCGCAAGAACTTGAAAATGAAGTCCTCCTTGAGGTTGGCAATATAATAGTCGGAGCCTTTATTGGAAAGCTGGTTGAACTCCTTAATGCCACTGCAAGATATGAGATACCAAATATTTTAATACATAATGCTACTATTGGCACATTATTGTGCTCAGATTCCAACAATCTTTTTGATAAAACGCTCTTGGTAAAAACATCGTTTCAGCTTAGTGATGCGACAGTCAGCGGTTATTTGTTTATACTTCTCAATCAGAAAACGTTGAACTCGCTATATAGCGCTATTGATGGATTCATTGAGCAGATGGCATAATTGATGAATTTCTGATTTTTTATGAAGCTATCAAGCTTTTATTGACAAAAACTATATTATATTAGTATTCTCTATTCTAAATAGGGAATAAGGTGGTAGAGCATGAAAAAAGTTTTGATTGTCGATGATTCAATGATGTCGCGTATGATGATGAAGCGGTGTATGCCGCCGGTTGATCAGTATCAGTATGAACTTAAAGAAGCAAGCGGTGGCAAACAATGCCTTGAAATGTACAAAAGCGCCCCTTTTGACTTGATATTCCTTGATCTGACTATGCCTGAAATGGATGGGTTTGAAACCCTTGAGGAGTTAAGAAAAATGGACCCCAACGCAAAAGTTGTGGTTGCTACAGCAGATATCCAGCAAAAGGCGCAAGAAAAGGTAATTTCACTTGGCGCGCTCGAAGTGATCAAAAAACCCCCTACAAAAGAGCTGATTACTGCCGCCATTCAAAAATATTTATAATTAGCAAAGAATTATTGACATAATAAAAACGACAGTATATATGTCGCTTTTTCACTTTTTTAAGCAATTTTACTCTTGATAGAGTATGTATAGACTTTAAGAAAATGGTTTTGGCAAGGCCAGAAGGGAGGAATACGCGGAGGCGTACTTCCTGTACGCCGCACAAGGAATTCCGACCGATAACGCAGTCCAAAATCTTTTTCTTGAAGTCTATAGGAGGAATAAATTTCATGTATGCAGTTATAGCATCTGGCGGAAAACAGCATAGGGTCTCCGAGGGTGACACTATACGTGTTGAAAAAATGCCTGGGGATATAGGCGCTACGGTTGCGTTTGAACCGGTTCTTATGGTTTCGGCTGATGACCGGTTATTGATCGGACAGCCTGGCCTTGCGAATACGACAGTATCCGGGCATATTGTAGAACAGGATAGGGGTAAAAAAATTATTGTTTTTACCTATAAGCGCCGCAAGGGGTATCGTAAAAAACGCGGACATAGGCAGGATTACACTGCTGTCAAGATAGATTCTATAAAGGTAGCCGAATAGATTGTTTTAGTCTGGCGCTTGTATAATAAAATAATTTTTTTTTAATTAGGCTTAAGAGGGGTTTTAGCAATGGCACATAAAAAGGCGGGCGGCAGCTCAAGAAACGGGCGCGACAGCAATTCCCAGCGTAGGGGCGTAAAAATATTCGGCGGTCAGACGGTTCGCGCCGGGAATATCCTGGTTCGGCAATTGGGAACAAGCATCCATCCTGGAACAAATGTAGGCTTAGGGAAAGATTACACCCTTTTTGCAAAAACAGATGGAGTGGTGACCTACGAGCGTTTTGGAAAAAACAGAAAACAGGTAAGTGTTTATCCTGTTTGATCATCGCTTGCCTTACGATTACATCTCAAAGAACCCACCTTGCTATAGAGCCTATTACCCCGTAACGCTTATTTTTTCGTGTCTAATCCCTCCAAGTCTCCCCTTATCAAGGGAGGCTTAAAGGTATTTTGCCATCCTGATATGAAATTTATAGATGAAACCATTATTGTAAGTGAGTCCGGCCATGGTGGCCGCGGGTGCCTTAGTTTCCGGCGGGAGAAATTTATACCAAAAGGCGGGCCAGACGGGGGAGACGGCGGAAAAGGCGGAGATGTGGTTCTTTGCGCAACAAGCCGGCTCAGAACGCTCTATCATTTCCATTTTCAACAGCGGTTTAAGGCGGAAAACGGCCAGCATGGCCAAGGAAATAATAAGACCGGCAAAAACGCGAAGGATTTAATAATAGAGGTTCCTGTAGGAACTATTGTGAAACTTGCCGATTCTGATCTTGTCTTACAAGATCTTGCGCATGACAACGACTCAGTGATCATTGCAAAAGGCGGCAGAGGAGGCCGCGGCAATAAGCGCTTTGCTTCTTCAACAAGACAATCCCCTCGTTTCGCCCAGCCAGGCGGTCAAGGAGAAATCATTACGCTCAAGCTGGAGATTAAACTGCTGGCTGATGTGGGGCTGGTCGGTTTTCCCAACGCAGGGAAGTCAACACTAATATCAAAGATATCATCAGCGCGCCCTAAAATTTCTAACTATCCTTTTACTACCCTGACCCCTTTTCTCGGCGTGGTTGAGGCGGAACCATATCCGCCTTTCGTAGTCGCAGATATTCCGGGAATTATAGATGGAGCACATTCGGGCGCAGGGCTTGGGATTAGGTTTCTCAAACATATAGAGCGAACAGAGTTTATTCTACACTTGATTGATTTGACCGACCTATCCTTGGATGATATCTTAAAAAATTATATGGTTATCAATAACGAACTCAAGCAGTACGATCAGGCGCTGGCCCAAAAATATCAAGTAGTTGTCCTGAATAAAACAGACCAGCCCGGCTCAGAGGCTATTGTTACCCTATTTTCTGAGTCAATACGCAATATCAATCCTGATGTCTGGGCCATATCCGCGTTAACAGGCGATGGAGTGAGCGAACTTAAGGAACACCTTGCCAGACTTGTCCATTGCCGTAAGAACATGGCAACTATTCAGGTGGATAGACTGAAGACTGAAGACTGAAGACTATGAAACATCTCGCAAAACACGAATTAAGACCTATCTGTTTATCCCTAAAACCTTCAGCCTTCAGTCTAAACACCTGAATAGTTATGTGACATGAAGAGGGTGATGAAAAATATGGACACAAGGGAGAATAACGCTGGTATTCGCCAGGATATTTTTTCCAAGGTCCGGCGTATGGTCGTTAAGGTCGGGAGCGGGGTTGTAACAAAAGACCTTGGTATAAATATCAAGCTGATAAATCACTTGGCTAACCAGGTTTGTTGGCTTGGAGGAGATAAAGGCGTAGAGGTAATTCTTGTTACATCAGGCGCTATAGCATCGGGATTGAAGCAAATGGATCTTGCCAGGCGGCCTGCTGATATCCCGGCTAAGCAGGCGCTTGCCGCAATAGGCCAGGGTCGGCTTATGATGGAATATGAGCGCGCCTTTGCCAAACATGGCCGAAAGGTTGCGCAAGTTCTTTTGACCATGGACGACCTCGGAAACCGCAGGAGGTATTTAAACGCCCGCAATACCCTTTATACATTACTTGATTGGAAAGTTGTCCCTGTTATAAACGAAAACGATACTGTTGTTGTCAAGGAGATACAGTTCGGGGATAACGACACCCTGTCGGCCATGATAACCCACCTCATGGATGCTGACATGCTTGTTATACTTACAGATACTGAGGGGTTGTTTGATAAAAATCCGAGAATCCATCCTGATGCTAATTTGATTTCAATGGTTCCTGTTATTGATCGTGTAATTGAGAAAGGAGTAGACAGGGGCGCTGGTCCGCTTGGCACTGGCGGGATGTACAGCAAGATTCAGGCAGCCAAGAAGGTCACCACAAGCGGGATTCCCATGGTCATCGCAAGTGGATTTTGCCGCGATGTGCTGAAAAAGATATTTAAAGGCGATAATACCGGCACACTATTTCTTCCAAAGGGCGAGCGGATGACTAGCCGGAAACGCTGGATCGCCTTTACGCTAAAGCCTAAAGGTGTTATCATAGTTGATTCAGGAGCTGAAAAGGCCATTATAAATGGCGGAAAGAGCCTTCTTCCCGCAGGTGTTTTTGATGTACAAGGCACATTTGGGATTGGCTCGCCAGTCCAATGTAAAAATATTGAGAACAAGCCTATAGCAGTGGGGCTTGTAAATTATTCCGCCTCTGAGATCCGCAAGGTAATGGGACTTAAGACGACACAAATAGAAGAACGGCTGGGATATAAGCACTCTGACGAGATTATTCACAGGGACAATCTGGTAGTTGTTTTATAAAGTTAGACTGAAGGTTTTTAGGCCTTCAGTCTAACGACCTGAATAGTTACTGAAAAGAGATATATTCATGACAATTGAACAAACAATATCAAATATGGCGAGGGCTGCAAGAGAGGCGGCACGGATCATGGCTACTTGCGATACAACAAAAAAAAACGAGGCGCTCTCTCTTATTTCCGAGACGCTTATCCGAAAAAAAATGGCCATACTGGAGGAAAACGAAAAAGATTTAAAACTCGCCAGAGACCTTGGCTTAAGCCCTGCGATGATAGACCGCCTTGCCTTTACCGATAAGGTTCTTGATTCAGTAGTTGCAGGTCTCGCCGAAGTAGTCCAGCTTCCTGATCCTGTAGGTGAAGTAACAGACTTGCGGCTAAGACCAAATGGATTGCAAGTCGGAAGGATGCGGATACCTCTTGGCGTAATCGGGATCATCTATGAGTCAAGGCCTAATGTTACAGTGGACGCGGCAAGCCTCTGTCTGAAAACCGGCAATGCGGTTATCTTAAGGGGCGGGTCAGAGGCGTTTCACTCAAACCTTGCATTATCGTCGATCATTCAGGAATCGCTAAAAAAAGTAGGACTGCCTGAGGCTGCCGTGCAGGCATTGCCTGTGCGTGAGCGAAGCGCAGTCAATATTTTATTGCATCAGGAAGAATATATTGATCTGATTATCCCCAGAGGTGGAGAAGGTCTGATCAGGTTTGTTGTTGAAAATTCGCGTATCCCTGTTCTAAAGCATTATAAAGGTGTCTGTCATGTGTATGTTGACGAAAGCGCAGATATGTCTATGGCCGAAAATATTTGCTTAAACGCAAAAGTGCAGCGCCCTGGGGTATGCAATGCTATGGAGACACTTCTTGTTCATAAGGAATTGGCTGAGACATTCCTGCCCCGTATGGCGGATTGTTTTAATAAGGCAGGGGTTGAACTCAGAGGGTGCCCTGAGACCTGCCGGATTATCCCCTCTGCCAGGCAGGCTGATGAGTCGGACTGGTACGCAGAATACCTTGATCTCATACTTGCGGTCAGGGTGGTGAAGGATATGAACGAGGCTGTTTGCCATATTGCAAAATATGGGTCTAACCACACAGAGGCTATTGTCACTTCCAATTATGAACACGCGCATCAATTTCTGAAGGCCGTTGACTCGTCAGTTGTATTGGTGAACGCCTCCACCAGGTTCAATGATGGCGGTCAACTCGGACTGGGCGCAGAGATTGGAATCAGCACATCCAAGCTTCATGCTTTTGGGCCTATGGGGTTGGAAGAGCTTACAGGGAAAAAGTTTATCGTGCTTGGAAACGGTCAGGTTCGGATTTAACGTATGCGATGGGGACTGATGGGAGGCACGTTCAATCCTGTTCACTTCGGTCACCTTCGCGCCGCCGAAGAGATGCGGGAGAATATGCAGCTTGATCGCATTACATTTATTCCTTCTGCTGCCCCTCCTCACAAAACACTTGATTCTTCGCCGACTTCCCTTGATCGGCTTAAAATGCTTCGCCTGGCAATAGCAGGGGGTCCTTTTGCAGAAGTCTCAGACATAGAGCTTAAAAGAGTGGGGTACTCTTATACAATAGACACGCTGCGGCAATTGATTAATTCTACCCAAGATACTGAAATGTTTTTTATTATCGGGCTGGACGCCTTTCTGGAGATAGACACATGGAAATCCTTTAAAGAGGTATTCCGGCTTACAAGTTTTATTGTCTTAACAAGACCGGGGGTATCATCCAACATGTCTTCGCCTGACCGCGCAGGCGGGTGCGTACATGCGCAGGCAGACGAATTGGGCCAATTTTTGACAAATCGAGTTTCTCCTCATTATCAATACGATAATAATAAGGGATGCTATCTGCACCCAGATCTGAATTGTGTTTTTTTTCGGTCTGTAACACCGTTTGATATATCCTCATCCAGAATTCGCTCTCTTGTGAGACAAGGTAAGTCCATACGTTATCTGGTGCCGGAGGCGGTGGAATCGTACATCATGGTTAATAAGTTTTATAGGGGCAAAAATGAAACAAACGTCCAACATGAAGAAAAAGAATAAGGCGTGTTTGAAAAAAGAGTTGTGGGAAATGTGCGCTAGCACGCTTTCAGAAAAAAAAGTAGCTGACCTTGTCGTTCTTGATATGCGCGAGTTGAATGCTTTTGCAGACATATTCGTCATTGCCTCAGGCCAGTCGACCCGCCAGGCATGCTCTCTGGGTGAGCACATGATTTATTGTTTAAGGGAAGAAGGGATTAGGCCTTTAGGTGTAGAGGGTCTTAAATCCGGCAGGTGGGTGCTTGTCGATTACGGCGATACAGTAGTTCATATATTCCACGAGCCTATCCGTGAATTCTATGATCTTGAAGGGCTGTGGTCTGACGCAAAGCGTGTTGCTTTGACGGCTTTGTAAAAAGTCCAAAAGCTTGCGTTGCGCTTTGTATTTTTCTTTTGTAATCAAAAGCCTCCTTAGCTTGTAGTTTCAAATGTGTTTTATGTGGTTATGCGCAGAGTAGCATATACAAATAAAAGATTGAGGTAATTAATGAGTCCGTTGATTTAGTCCGTCCTGAAAAACCGCTATTTTTTGTCATTACTTGCAACGTTTTTGTTCTCCGAGTGTTACGTCCCACCAATACGAGACAGCTTTTAGGGGTCTAATTCCAACCTAAACGGTACCAGTTACAGGGTACCTATTCCCAGCAAAACGAGACCACCTGAGAAAGCTGTTATCATGTCTTTTTTTGAATAATTCAAGGAGGGCATTAATGACAAAGCAGAACAGGAGGCGGTTAATGGAAAGGAAGATAGTAGAACAACTGGTTTCAGGCAAAAGTTTTAATTCCGTATGCCGTGATATGAAGGTGGGGAGGAGCCGTGTATCGCATATAAGGGAGATGGCGCGGGAATATGGTTATCTGGAAGGAAGCACACCGATTCCCCCATATCCTGAAGCGCTATTTCCGGATTCTTTAGATGGGCGATCAGAGCAGAAATCATAAGCGGACATGCAATTACAGAAAGAGCGGCCATGGATTGAAGGCAGACTACTGGCCGGATGGCAGCCAATCAGCATATATGAGGAGCTTTTGGCCCGAAATGAGTCTCTGATAAGTATAGGGCGCTCAAGCTTTTACCGGTTTTTGCATCGTTATAAACTGACAGGCATTGGAGAAGAGGCACGGAGAAAGGTTGTCGGAGAGATTATCCATACGCCCGGCGAGGCACTCATAGTTGATTGGGGCAAGCTCAGAGATGTGATTGATCCGGAAACCGGCAAGAAGCGGGCACTCTGGGCATTTGTTGGGATAATGGGACACTCAAGATACATGATGGTTCGTTTTGTATGGACACATGATGTAACAACAACACTGGCGGTTCTTGAAGATGTGTTCAAAGAACTGGGCGGGGTGACAAAGAAGATCGTTTCAGACAATCCAAAGTGCTTTGCCCTGGAGGCCTCAAAGTACGAACCCTTGTTAAACCCTGCATATGAAAGATTTGCCGCACACTACGGGACACAGATTGAATGCCTTCCGCCCCGGACTCCGGAACTGAAGGGTAAGGTCGAGAGGATGATGCCCTTTGTCAGGAGATTATACCAGGCTCACGGAGATGCATGGTACGGGATCGCCGAATCACAGGACTATATCAACAAGAAGGTTACAATTGCCAATGAACGGATACATGGCACCACCCGCAGAAAGCCTATTGATGTATTTTCAGAAGAAGAAAGAACAGCATTAAAGCCTCTGCCTGCAATTGCCTATGAGACCGAAGAGTTTCATGAAGGCCCAGTTAGAAAAGACGGGCACGTCCGATTCCGCAACAAATACTATTTCGTAGAGGAGAGATATTGCAGTCAGAAGGTGATCGTAATAGGAAATTCCAAACAAGTATCAATCTATCATAAAGGCAAGTTGATAGAGGTACATAACCGGATAACCGACCCGTATATATCAAAAAGCACAAAAGATTGCCACAAGGCTCCCTGGGAGCGTTCGATCAGGGAAGGCTCTTGCTATAGAAAGACAGCCGCAAAGCTTGGCCCTTATGTGGAAGAGGTTGTCGTATGGATCGGGGACGGGTATTGATAACTCTCAACATATCAATATATCAATACCCGTCCCCCTAAACCTGTGTGGAAGTAATTTATGGGAATGAGCGATAAAGGTCAGGCCCAAAATGATTCAGGATTAATTTCAAATCTACGAAGTAAAGCATTGATAACTGGGATAGATAATTCCGTTCCATCTCCATGATGTTTGATTGGATATTGTAACCCACGTTTCGCCCCAGGGATGTCTGGTTTGAGTAAAATAACTTCAGAACCCTTCCCTCTCTTAGACATGTGCACAATTCCGTATGGCTTAAGTTTTTCAATCAACTCTCGAAATTTGAGAGGTTTTTTAGACATGGCAGGCTTGACAGGTTTTAGCTATGAGCCAAGGCGGGATAAAAGACTGTTCGCTGGAATCATCAAAACGTTTTTCTATCTTATAGCGTCTCTCTACTTGAGCTTTACATTTAAAAAATTCGGCCCATACTTCGGATGGCGCAGAGTGATAGAGATTGTCTAAATTATCATGAATAAAAGCATATTCAATTTGGGCGCAGATCAAGGCTACACATTCTCGTTGGGCTTGTTCAGCAGTATCCCCAGTAGCTACAATATCAAACTCCAGGCAATGTGCTACAAAAAGACCGTCTTCTTTTTTGGTTAAAATATTGGCGTTTATGGAAATATCATTAGTTTCTCTGAGCAGTTCGCCCATATTATTTTCTCCTTAGTTTTTTAAAAAACAACAAAACCCTTATACTTCTTATCGAAGATTTACCGAAAAAACTAAAACGTATTAGAATTTTTTATAAAAAAAATAAAATAACTTATTTGGAAAAAAATGTCAACATGCGATTCGTTGCCAACGAAAAGGTCACTGGCGTGGTGGAGCGCAGCGGAGCCACGTCCAGGACTAGCAGGGGACGGGTATTGATTTATTGACATAAACTATCCCATCACCTTGAATTGCTTTTTCTTCACGATTGTTTCGCCCCGTTT
>JAZDIE010000085.1:0-18851 GCA_043805295.1 Pseudomonadota bacterium | reverse complement strand
GGCAAGAAAGGCGGCGAGCTATTTTATGAAAAAGCTAAAGGAAGAATGTTAAGACCTGAATATACCCTTGCAAAATCCGATAACTGGTGGAGGCGGCGGGAGTTGAACCCGCGTCCGAAAATATTCCACATAGGCATCTACATGCGTAGCCTGTATTTTATATTCACCCGTTTGATCCCCTACAGGCAGGGTATCAAACAGGCCAGCCTATGAAATGATTCGCTTCAACCGGCATAGGCTACTGGTATCAGCTATCCTGCTTGTTGGCGCCCTTTTTGAACCCGCAGGCACAATCCAAAAGAGCGTGGCTGTCAAGCAGCCAGTGCGTAGTTATAATCGTCTGCGATTATATTTATTTTCCGCCTTTATTACGGGCTGGCAGATGCCCGGCACGCAACCTATATTTCTATATCCCCGTCGAAGCCGTTTCGCCCCCAGAGTTTATAAACAAAATAATAGCACTGGGTCAAACAATGTCAAGAGATTAGATTGTTGAGTGTTAGTAACAGGGCTGAATCGTGAGGCTTGATGTTCTTTAAGAACCGTCCAGTGCGGACTTGTATGCTGGGAGGGGGGGGAGAAAAACTTCCTGCTACCTGATTAGCATCAGATATTTTTAAGATGCCTTTTCAAGACGATCTGCTACCCAAACCTTGATTATAGATTGTCGAGGCACGCCCAAACGTTTTGCCTCTTTATCTAATAGCTGAATCATCCACAATGGGAAATCAACATTTACCCGTTTTTGTTCCTGCCCTGATCTTCTTGCTTTTGTTATATCAAGGTATTTGGAGATGTCTTCACCTTCATCAAATTTTTTGTCAAGTTCTTTAGCTTTCATATATGTCAACCTCCTCCTTTCTGGATCGCCGTACTGAAATAATCCGGACCTTTTTGTTTCGATAAGTAATAATTGCCGACCAGTGATTTTTAGAAATCCTGCCGATTACCAAAAACCTCGGTTCATCAACAGCCTTTAATGGAATCTCAATAAAATCTGAGTCATTCCATAATGCCTGAGCTTCGTAAAAGTCGATTCCATAGCTCCCCCTCCTTCCACACCACCAGGCATACGGATCACGTACCATGTCGGTTCGGTTGATTAATAAGCCGGTTTCTGTTCGTCATCCCGCCTTCTTGTCAAAGATTTGCCGTTATACTTTATCCGGCTACGGCTTGATGTTTTTTGGGAACCGCATAGTGCGGACCCGCACTTCGGCAAAGCTCAGTGACCTTATGCTGGGTGATATAAGGAGGGGGAATGTAAACAAGCGGCCTTTCCCGCACTAATATAACTTGCAGAAAAGACCTCTTGCTTTATGCGCGCTTCATAAGGAGGCGGAAGGGGTAAGCAATCGCCCGACTCATAAGCCAATCCTTCTTCTCATAAAGGTAGGGACTTCTAAATCATTATTATCTACAAAAAGACCTGGCGGAGTGCTATTCTCTATTGTAGCTGACGCGTCTCCCGCCGCCTTTTTATATCTAATAAAAGTCGGTTCATCGTAATTAGTCTGTTTTTTACCATCTTCAGGGGTAACCGACCTTAATTTGCCGCGTGCTCTCGGTTCCTCTCTTTTCTTTTCCTCAATACCTGTGGCAATAACAGTAACGCGCAGCTCTTCGCCTACGCTGTCATCCAGTACAGTTCCCCAAATTATATCCGCATCATCTCCAGCTTCGGTATATATTCGGTCACAGGCCTCGGTCATTTCTGCCATAGTGACATTGCTTCCACAGGTAATGTTAATCAATATACCCCTTGATCCTCCGATAGAGACATTCTCAAGCAATGGATGCGAAATTGCGCTTTCCGCTGCCTCGATAGCCCTTCTTTCTCCAGACCCAATCCCTGTTCCCATTAACGCCATACCCGCCTTTGACATGATAGTCCTTACATCGGCGAAATCCAGATTTACCAATCCTGGGTTTAGTATAAGATCGGTTATCCCTTTGACAGAGTGAAGGAGAACCTCATCAGCCTTCCTGAACATATCAACCATGGTGGCTGTCTTTGCCGCAAGCCCTAAAAGCTTATCGTTTGGTATCACAATCAGTGTATCAACAATATTGCGGAGCGATTCTATCCCATCCAGCGCCTGCATCATTCGCCTTCTACCCTCAAAAGCAAAAGGCTTTGTAACAATCGCGACCGTAAGCGCGCCGAGTTCTTTACTGATTTCAGCCACTACAGGCGCAGCGCCAGTTCCAGTGCCTCCGCCCAACCCCGCAGTTATAAAAACCATATGGCTATCTTCCAGGGCGCTTTTGATCTCGCTACTGTTTTCTTCCGCAGCCTTACGGCCCATTTCAGGATTTGCTCCAGCTCCAAGTCCTTCGGTAAGCTGTGCGCCAAGCTGTATTTTAATCGGCGCTTTGGAAATGTCTAAAACCTGGTTATCCGTATTCGCCGCGATAAACTTGACTCCTTGAAGGTTGGAACTGATCATGTTGTTAATCGCGTTTCCTCCTGCTCCGCCTACACCTATTACCTTGATCTTTGCAGATCTATCGTTTTCCATAAAATCAAATTTCATATCGCCACCTCCCATTTATATTTTTAACTTACCCCCTCTTGAGTAATTGATGAACTTGTAAAAAGTCACAAAAATCCTAAATCACCTCCTTAACCCATCGTGTCATACGCTCCATAACCCTATGAAAGACATTGTTGTCTTTTATTCTGAATTTTTGTTGAGGCCTGTTGCGTGCGCCATACAGCACAAGCCCTACCGCACTCGCATACATTGGATTATTGACTACGTCTAAAAGTCCGCCTATCCCCTGAGGATAGCCTCTCCGCGCATGAACACCAAACACAGCGTTTGCAACATCAGTCACGTCTTCCAGTAAAGATGTCCCTCCGGTAAGAACAACCCCTGCGTTAATTCTATTCTCCATCTGGCCGAGATGTATCTCCTGCTTTATCAATGTAAACAATTCTTCCATGCGGGCATGAAGTATCTCAGCTATCTGGCGCTTGGAAAACTTATATTGTTCACTGCCGGTAATACCAGGTATTTCCACTGTCTCGTCTTCTGTTATAGATGCCAGATTACAGGTGGCGTACTTTTGCTTGATTATTTCCGCAGCGGCTACTGTAGTCCGCAAACCAATGGCAAGGTCGTTGGTCAGATTGTTACCTCCAAGAGAAAGCACCGCAGTATGTTTAATGCTCCGGTTTAAAAACACCGCGAGATCAGTGGTTCCACCGCCTATGTCTATAAAAATCGCCCCCAGGTCTTTTTCCTCTGGAGTCAACACCGCCTCGCTTCCGGCAAGTGTTTGCAGCACAATATCTTCTACGTCAAGGCCTGATTTATTACAACATTTGATTATGTTCTGGGCAGATGTCACGGCAGCCGTGACTATATGCACATTGGCCTCAAGTCTCACGCCTGTCATGCCTACAGGGCTTTGTATATCTTCCTGGCCGTCCACTACATATGATTGGGGGAGTATATGCACCACCTCACGATCCATGGGTATTGCAATAGCGCGAGCCGCCTCTATAACGCGCGCAACGTCCTGTTCAGTGATCTCCTTTCCTTTAACCCCAATAATCCCATGGCTGTTAACCCCTTTGATGTGTCCACCTGCAATGCCGGTAAAGACCGAACGGATTTCACAATCAGCCATTAATTCAGCCTCTTCCACCGCCTTTTTGATCGAATCAACCGTTGATTGTATGTTGACTACCACCCCTTTTCGAAGTCCAATCGACGGATGGGTGCCTATACCTACTATATCCACGCCTGTATCGGTCTTTTCCCCTACAACAGCGCATATTTTGGTTGTTCCTATATCAAGCCCTACAATCAGATCTTCCTGTTTTTGCACGTAATATCAGCCTCCTGTTCTTCTTCTGCCCTGGTTTTGACAACTACACGTTCCGTGTGTCTTAGGTTAATGTATTCAATACTATCCATTCCTCCCTGAGTGGATGTAATATAATCAATAACATCCTTTAACCGATGTAACTTCTCCTGATACCCTTCAAACCCCAGATCAATCATTGCGTCATTGCTAAATGCGTAGAGGGTAAGTCCTGTATCTTTATCCAGGTGAATCGCTGTTACACTGGAAAGTGGAAGTACGCTTTGTTCGGACGCACTATCTTTTGCGATCTGAAAGATTGAGTTCAGCACTCCTGGCTGGGCTTTACCCCCTGATTTAAAGTCACTCGCCTGAAGGCCTGTAATAATCGGAACCGCTATTGTCTCATCATGCTCTAATCTTTTAAAAATAACCCCTTCGTCGTCCATTAAAAATCTGGTACCAAGATCCACCACTGCTATGAGGACACGTTCCACAATCTGAATATGAATCTTATCCGGCGCCTCCCTGCGCACATCTGCGGACTTAACCCACGGATGCGCCTCAAGCCGATCTTTTATATCATTTATACTGACAGCCAATATATTGGTTTTGACCGAAACGCCTGCCCATTTTAGTAATTCTGCCGGCTCTATCCTATTGCAACCCTTAACGGAAATAGCCTTGGCCTCAAAGCATTCTGCTTGAGTAACAAAATCGTACATGAATATAAACATAAAACTCATCGCCACCAGCAGGCACAAAACAACTGATAGCTTAAATACTGAAAAACAAAGGTCTTTCAGATGAGTTGCCCTTCTACGTATGCTTTTTTTGTAAATATTTTTACGCAGGGTTTTGGCTCCCAAAAATCATTACCTCCGGTTCAAGCATAACCCCTGATTTATTAAATACTGTTTGTTGTACAAGATGCAAGAGGTTTATTACGTCTGAACCGCTAGCCTTATCACGATTGACGATAAAGTTTGCATGCTTTTCAGAGACCTGCGCATCGTTTATACACACCCCTTTTAATCCAGCCTTTTCGATCAATTCGCCTGCGGCAGGCCCTGTCGCAGGATTTTTAAAAATTGACCCTGCGCTGGCCTCATTATAAGGCTGTCGGACTTGCCGCTTTTCAAGCTCTGCGCGGGCCGCCTTACGTAAGGCATCAGCGCTGCCCAGACCTAATCTCATGTACGCTTGCAGTATTATGCTTTTTGGAATCATTTCAACACCTCTATAAGAAAAATTAAGCTCATTACGTTGCTGGTCAGTGACCTCAAAAGTGGGTAGAAACAAATTAATCCGTTCTATTATATCAGCCATACACCCAGACTGTGTGCCGGCATTCATTCGAACCGCGCCTCCCACTGTCCCAGGAATTCCTACGGCGAAATTCAGCCCCTCAAATCCATGGTCAATAGCAAACGTCACCAGACTTGGGAGGCGGGCGCCCGCGCCTGCTGAGACAATCACATGATCTTTATGCTTTTGGGCGATACAAATACCATCAAATCCCCGAGTGAGCTTTAGAACAATTCCCCTTATCCCTGCATCCCCCACAATCACATTGCTTCCTGCGCCAAGCACTGTGACAGGAAGACCTCGATCCTTTGCCCATACCAGTATATTGGTAAACATGACCGTGTCTTTAGGATAAAACAAGACATCAGCCGGGCCGCCGACCCGCATGGTGGTATGCCGCGACATGGGTTCGTCAAATGCTACGGCTGCGGCATATTTTTTTACTAAAAACGCCCTGTCATCCGTTGAGACCATGATTGGCCTTTAAAAACGCCTCGCCGACCCTCCACACAGGACCTGCGCCGAGCGTAATCACAATGTCGCCACATGTTGTTTTTTCAGCCAGATATCTGACCGCTGATGCCTGGTCAGGCTGAAAGGTTGCATCCTTGTGGCCGTGTTCCTTTATGCGCTCGCACAACATCTCTCCGGTTATTCCAGGAATGGGGTCTTCGCTTGCCGGATAGATAGGAAGCACGGCAAGGGAATCAGCGCAATAAAAAGACCGGCTAAACTCATCCAGCAATGCAGCGGTTCTAGTGTAACGATGCGGCTGAAATACAACCAGTATTTTTTGGTCGGGCCAGCACTGTCTGGCTGCATCGAGTGTGGCGCAAATCTCTGTTGGGTGATGGCCATAATCGTCGACTACCGTTACTCCAGCCACAACCCCTTTTATCTGAAATCGCCGTTGCACTCCGCTCATACCTTCGAGCGCCTCGCTGATCTTTTCAAACGGTACGCCCAGTTCCATGCCTACGGCCACGCTTGCAAGCGCGTTATAAATATTATGTAACCCAGGGAGGTTGACTGTGACCTTACCTAACAGCGTTTTTTGTTTTAAGACAGTGAAACAGCTTTTTAGCCCTTTTAATTGAACATCTTTTGCCTGAAAATCCGCTTGTGTGGTCAGGCCGTATGTTGTGTACCGTTTTTCAATACGCGGTATCAACCCCTGGATCGGTTCGTTATCAAGACAAAGGACTGCAAGTCCGTAAAACGGGACCTTGTTGATAAACCCCAGAAACGCTGACTTGATGTGTTCAATGTCCTTGTAGTAGTCAAGATGCTCCATATCAATATTTGTAACCACTGCAATCGTAGGAGAGAGATGCAAAAAAGACCCGTCGCTCTCGTCCGCCTCCGCAACCAAAAACTCACCCTGGCCAAGGAGGGCGTTAGTCCCCAAACTATTAAGTTTGCCTCCTATTACAATAGTAGGGTCAAGCCCGCCTTTATTTAATACCTCTGCAATAATAGAGGTTGTGGTTGTCTTACCGTGCGCTCCGGCAATTGCAACCCCGTATTTTAAGTGCATCAATTCCGCAAGCATCTCTGCCCTGGGTATGACAGGGATGGCAGCGGCCTTAGCCGCTATAATCTCAGGGTTATCTTTTTTAACGGCTGACGACATTACTACCACGTCTGCCCCTTTTACCTGATCAGCGCCATGCCCTTCATGTATACGAGCGCCTAACAATGCTAATCTTCTGGTAATATCAGTTGATCTCAGATCAGACCCTGAAACAGTGTATCCAAGGTTTATAAGCAGCTCGGCTATGCCGCTCATCCCAATACCGGCGATTCCTACAAAGTGTATATGGTACTTCTTGCGCTGCATGGCCTTGCCTTCAACTGTAAAATTTCGTTTGCAATCATATTAGCCGCTCCAGGTTTTCCAAGTTTTTTTGCCTCTTCTCCCATAGAGAGCAGCTTTCCGCGATTTGACTTATAATATAAAATCCGCTGGGCAAGCATGTCTCCTGATAAGTTTGCTTGCAAAATAAGCTCGCCCGCGCCTTTATCAGAAAGATAACGGGCGTTAAACTCCTGATGATTGTCAGTAGCAAACGGAAAAGGCACAAATATGGCGCCTTTTCCCAGGACGCAAATCTCGGATATGGTTGTCGCGCCTGCACGGCATAAAATAATATCCGCCGAGCTGTATGCCTCTGCCATGTCGTGTATAAATGGTTCAATTTTATCGGATCTGCCATTTTTTTTGTACGCCTCAGTTACCCACTGAAAGTCACTCGTTCCTGTTTGATGAATAAACTCAATATCACGCTCTTCCTTTAGTTTATCCAACGCCTCAACAACAACCTGGTTAATCCTCTGAGCGCCTTGGCTTCCGCCTACTACCAGCACTGTAAATGGCTGAGAACCCTTTTGTAGGGATTGCCTGGAAAGCAACTCCTGGCGTACAGGATTGCCGCTGACCTCTGTCTTGGTCTTATCAAAACAGGAGGCGCTTTCAGGAAACGATACAAAAACCTTTTTGGAAAATCGCGCTAAAAGCCGGTTTGTAATTCCAGGAATAAAATTCTGTTCATGAATCATAACCGGAATTCCCATTAGATAGGCCACAATTCCCACAGGCCCGGACGAATAACCTCCTACGCCAAATACCACATCAGAGCGAAATCTCAATAAATGAACTATTGCCTGAAGCACACCCAGCGGGAGCTTTGCCATTGCCTCTGCCTGTCTCCATAAGCCTTTTCCCTTTATCCCCCCTGCCGAAATATGTCTTACATAAAGTCCTTTTTTTTGAAGCAGAGAGGTAGACATCTCTCCTTTTGTCCCAATAAAAAGGACTTTGGAAAAAGGATCGCAGGCCATAATCGCTTCTGCGACCGCAATCCCTACGAATAAATGCCCCCCTGTCCCGCCGCCGGCAATAGTTACTTTCATGATTGCTTAGTCTTGCCACTTCCCCTGGCTATGCTCATTAGTATGCCTACGCTTGAAAGGGACAATACCAGAGACGACCCGCCATAGCTTATGAATGGAAGTGTTAACCCTTTTGTAGGAAAAAGCCCCATTACTACCGCAATATTTATGATAACCGATATCCCCAGAGATGCAGTGATGCCGGTCGCCATGTAACTCTCAAACGCGCCATGGCTTTTCATGGCAAGCCTGAACCCTATCCAAAGTATTGTTGAGAATAAAAGCAGGATCAGACAGACCCCTACAAGACCAAGTTCTTCGCCTATAACGGAAAAAATAAAGTCAGTATGCGGCTCTGGAAGATAAAAAAGCTTCTGTAAGCTGTTCCCCAGCCCTTTTCCCAATACCCCGCCTGATCCAAAGGCCATAAACGAATGGACTATTTGATATCCAGCGTCGCTCTCATTTTCCCATGGCCGCATAAAGGCTATCACCCGCCTCAATCTATACCCTGCGTTCATAAACACATAATAGCCTATAGGAACAACCGCCATGGCCGCAGTAAAAAGATGGGTCAATCTGACCCCGCCTACAAAGAGCATGACCCACGCAATCATTGTAATTATACACGCTGTCCCGAAATCAGGCTGCATGAGCAGCAAAACCACAATCAAGACAAGCACTATCGCATGCGGAACAAATCCTATTGAAAACTTTTTGATCTTTTCCTGCTTTTTGCTCATGGAATAGGCAAGATAGATAATAAGCCCTATCTTAACAAATTCCGAAGGTTGAAAGGAGATGCCCGCTAACTTTAGCCACCGTTTTGCACCTCCGGCCTCAGATGCAACTCCAGGCACCAGCAGCAAAACAAGCAAGCCTATTCCTGCAAGAAGGATAGGATAAACCAGTTTTTTGTATAGATTGCAGGGAATACTTCTAAACAAGGTTAGCGCGATTATTCCAAAAGCCATTGAAGCTATCTGACGTTTAAGAAAGTAGTAGTCGTCCCCGAATTTTTTCCCGGCTAGCACTGCGCTCGAGCTGTACACCATAATAATCCCTATGCCTATCAGGATCAGGACGCAAATCAAGAGGTACATCTCATACTTATTTGTCTGTGTTTGGCTATTGGGCATCTACCGTTCCCCTGTGTCTAACCATTTTTTTTACAGCGTTTCTAAAAACTTCCCCTCTTTCAGCATAGTCACGAAACATGTCAAAGCTGGAGCAGGCTGGAGATAAAAGCACAATATCTCCAGGCCTTGCATCTCTATGTGCAAGCTGTACAGCCTCTTCCAGGTCTTTTACCGGTATTACCTCTGTGAACTTAGAAAGGGCTTGCATGATTTTTTCTTTTGCTTCGCCCAGCGCCAGGATCTTTTTTGCCTTGGCTTTTAAAAGCGGCCCCAGGGAATCATAGCTACCGCCTTTGTCTCTGCCGCCCATAATCAAAAATACCGGGGAATTAAAACTTTCCAGGGATCGTAGCGCTGCATCCACATTAGTCGCCTTGGAATCGTCATAGTACTCAACCCCATCTATATTTTGAACAAAGGCGATCCTGTGGGAAAGTCCGCTGTAAGAATCAATGGCCTTTTGTATCCCCGCCTCGGTCGCGCCCATAGCAAGCGCAGCAAGCGCAGCGGCAGCGGCGTTTTCTCTGTTATGCCCCCCCCTCAAACAAAAATTGGACAAGTCAAAGGTTGTCTGCTCTTTGCCTGGGAAAGAGCAGACAATGTTTTTTTCAGAAATAATCGCCCCGTTTATATTTGAATCCCTTAAATTAAAAAATATCTTATTGCTTTTTATTCCATTTGTTACAAAGTCTGTAGAAGGATCAAGGACGTTCAGAATAGCAAGGTCAGACTCCAACTGGTTTTCAAAGAGGCGTTTTTTGGAAGAGACATATGCATGAAAATTTTCATACCGGTCAAGATGATCTTCTGTGATATTAAGGAGTATCCCCACGCTGGGTTTGAATGTAGTTATGGTGTCAAGCTGAAAGCTGCTGATCTCAGCCACTACCACGTCTACTTCGTGATCAAGCGCATCCTCGATAAGCGGAGTTCCGATATTTCCCGCAACCCTGGTCCTGATGCCTGATAATTTCAGCATCTCTCCCAGTAACGTGACAGCAGTGCTTTTTCCATTTGTGCCTGTCACGGCCACTATAGGCACTTTAATGAACCGGCTTGCAAGCTCCACCTCTCCTATAACAAGTATTCCCGCCTTGCGGGCAGCCTCAAGTTCAGGCAAGGTATGGGAAACACCTGGGCTTATAACAACAAGATCGGCGGCTAAAAGGCTCTTGACAGAGTGGCCGCTAAGCTCTAATTCCACACCTGCTTTTTTCAGGTCTGCGACCGCTTTTGGCAATCCCTCTTTTGGTTTAACGTCGGTCACCAACACCTTTGCCCCCTGACCAACGAGGAACCTGGCTGTGGAAATGCCAGTGCTTGCCGCTCCCATTACAATCGCTTTTTTGTCTTTCAAATTCATAGATGTGATCCGTCGTCTATCTAATCTTAAGCGTACTCAACGACAACAAGCCCAGCATAATGGCAATCAGCCAAAATCTGACAATAACCTTTGATTCAGGCCAACCCTTTAGTTCAAAATGATGATGCAAAGGCGCCATTTTGAATATACGGCGGCCACGCGTTAATTTTAAAAAACCAACCTGAAATATAACTGAAAGCGCCTCTACAGCAAAAATTCCGCCGATCACTATAAGTAAAATCTCTTGTTTTGTAATTACCGCTAATGTGCCTAGCATTGCGCCTAGCGGCAACGACCCTACATCCCCCATAAAGACCTCTGCCGGGTGCGCGTTAAACCAAAGAAATCCCATTCCTGCGCCCACGACAGAGCCGCATACCACGGCAAGCTCACCGCTTCCAGGCACATACGGTATTTGAAGGTAGCCCGCTATCTTGGCATGGCCAGCAACATACGAAAAGATAAGCATGGTGGCAGTCGCTACTGTTGTAGCACCTATCGCAAGGCCGTCTAGCCCATCTGTTAAATTGACTGCATTAGAGGTTCCCACAATTACAAGCGATGCAAAAATAATATATCCCCACCCGATATCAGGCCTGACATCCTTTAAAAACGGTATTGTAACGCGAGAGTCGAGGCCAGGCTGATGATAGAGCAGATAAGCCACTACCAGGGCAAACAGAGACTGTAACGTTATTTTTTGCCATCCTTTCAGTCCTGCGCTTTTTTTGTTTTTTAGCTTTTTGTAATCATCCAAAAAACCGATCGCTCCAAAACCGAATATGACAGCAAGGATAGCCCATACGTATAGCCTGGTAAGATCAGCCCAAAGAAGGGTGGATGTGGCAATGACAAAGATAATCAGCAATCCGCCCATTGTCGGAGTGCCTTTTTTGGAAAGATGAGTCGCAGGCCCATCCTCTCGAACATACTGGCCAACACTCGCCTTTTTAAGCTTACGGATCGCCCAGGGGCCAAGGATAAAAGTAAACAGGAGCGCTGTCAGCACCGCATAGATCGAACGAAAGGTTATGTATCGGAATACATTAAACCCTGAAAATATAGTATGAAGCGGATATAGCAGATGATAAAGCATACTATTTTTACGCCTTGTTCTCTATTCCAAAAGCCTTAATCAATCCCTCGACAATCCGTTCCATGGCCATACCCCTTGACCCTTTTACCAGCACCCAGTCTCCTGTCTTGAGAGATGATTTCAACAATTCCAATACCTCTTCGTGCATGCCGGATGTTATGCGTTCCCTTTGCATCCCCCCATTCATAGCGCCTTGCGCTATGTAATCTGCAAGTCTGCCCACTGTAAATAGATGTGTTAAGGAATAACGGACAGTTGTCTCGCCTATCTCATAATGGGCTTTATTTGCATGGTCTCCCAATTCCAGCATGTCCCCAAGCGCCGCGACTCCATCTCCTTTTCCCTTTAAGAAAAAGAGCGTTTCAAGGGCGGAAAGCATTGACTCCGGGTTTGCGTTATAAGTGTCGTTAATGACCATAATGCCGGTGTTGAGTCTAATCAACTGCATCCTTAAGGCTGCTGGCCTTATCTGTTCCAGGCCGTCGCGTATCATCTCAAGCGGCACATTGAAATAATGGCCTACGCTGGCGGCTGAAAGCGCGTTTGAGATATTGAAGCGACCAGGAAGAGAAAGACGCACCTCTATTTTCCCAGCCGGAGTAGATAGCATAAAAAAATGCCCTTCTCCATTGCTACGGATATCTTTAGCAGTAACATGGGCGCTTTTATTTTCAATTCCACAAGTAATGGTCTGGCCGTGGTGGCTTGCGCCAAGCGTCCTGGTTCTGGGATCATCCATGTTCACTATTGCGACCCCGTCTTGTGGCAGGGAGGCAAAAAGATCTCCTTTTTCCTTCATGATACCATCTATTGTCGAAAGCCTCTCCAGATGGCCTCTGCCGATATTTGTTATAACGCCAACATTAGGCCGGGCGATATTGGAAAGCTCCTTTATTTCTCCAGGCGTGTTTGTTCCAAACTCAAGTATCGCAACCTTGTGAAACCCTTCCAGGCGCAAGAGCGTAAGAGGGACGCCGATCTGGTTGTTCTGGTTGCCTGCGGTTGCAAGCGCTGAAAGATACTGGTTTAAAACAGCTTGCGTCATGTTTTTTGTGGTGGTCTTGCCGTTTGTGCCAGTTATGGCTACAACAGGTATTCCTGCCTTATCCCTTCTCCATAACGCCAACTGGCCGAGCGCTTTTTTCGTGTCCGCTACCTTAATATAGGCAATTGCATTTTCTCTTTTTATGACTTCCTGATTTGGGATGTCTGATGCTATGATTGCTAGCGCTCCGGCATTAAGAGCGCCTGGAATAAAATCATGGCCATCATACCGGTCGCCTTTTATAGCGATAAAACAAGCATCCCTGACCATTGTCCTGGAATCAATAGATATTCCGTTTATATGGATTGCCGGAGAGCCACATAAGAGCTTGCCGCCTGATGCGCTTAATATATCGGCAACCGTCCATTCGCTTAACATAAGCTATCCCTTAAAACGCCTTGAGCAATCTGGCGATCGTCAAAGGGGATTATATCCTGGCCAATGATCTGATACGTTTCATGTCCTTTGCCTGCTATTAGAACTGTATCCATGGGCTGCGCTGCTTTTATTCCCTGGATAATAGCAGTCTTGCGATCTGGAATAACAATATAGCCTTTTTCTTTAAACCCGTTTGAAAGCTCTTCTGTTGTATATTTTTTAATATAGGGGCGGACACACATGTCCGCCCCTACTATATTGTTGGTCTGAATGCCTGAGATTATATCCTTTATGATTTCATTCTGAGATTCAGACCTTGGATTGTCTGAGGTTACAACTGAGAGATCGCTTAAGCGCGTAACTATATCCCCCATGATCGGACGCTTTTGTTTATCCCTGTCCCCGCCGCACCCGAAAACAGTTATTAATCTCCCCTTATCCGTTTCCCTCAAAGATCCCAGGACTTTTTCAAGTGCGTCTGGAGTATGCGCATAATCTACAACAACAAACATGCCACAATCGTTTACTACTGGCTCAAGCCTTCCTGGTATTGAATTTATCGCTATCAACCCTGTCTTGATGGTCTCTGCGGAAATATTAAGGGCAACGCCTATGCCTGTAGCAGACATCATGTTGTAAATGTTATGCCTCCCTATGAGGGAAGACTGGAATGGAAATGAACCGCCTGGGATGTGTATTACTCCAATAGCGTTTTTTCGTGTTATCCTGATATCCTCAGCCCATATCGTCTCTTTTTCGGAACATCCTGTAGTAATGCATGGCAGCGCCTTAAGGGTATGCGCAATATCAGCGCCCCATCGATCATCTGCGTTGATTACAGCGGTCCCGGTTTGCAACAGCTCAGTAAAGAGCCGTTTTTTGCACGCAAAATATCCGCTCATTGACTTGTGGTAATCCAGATGATCCTGTGAGAGGTTTGTGAATGCCGCTACATCGAACTTGCAATGATCTACCCTGTGCAAGTCAAGGGCGTGAGACGATACCTCCATAACCACATGACTGACTCCGCTATCGACCATGTCGCGTAAAAGGCGATGGAGGTCAATAGATTCCGGTGTAGTCAGGCTATGCGGATATATCTTTCCATTAAAACGATAATTAATGGTGCCAATGACCCCTACCCTGAACCCTGCCGCAGCAAGAATGGCTTCGGTAAGATAGGCTGTAGTGGTCTTTCCGTTTGTTCCTGTAATGCCTATGAGGCAGAGTTCAGCAGATGGGCGTTTGTAGAAGAGGGATGCAATATGCGACATAGCGAGCCGGACATCTTGTACGCGAACAATAGGTATATCTCCACAATCCACAACATATTCTGAAACAATGCCCCTGGCCCCTCTTTGGATTGCGTCATTTATAAACCTGTGCCCGTCTGATTTTAATCCAGGCACAGCAAAGAAAAGGCCGCCAGAAATTACGGTTCTGGAATCATAATGAAGAGAAGCTATGTCAGGATCGTCTTTCCCTTGAACATGCACATCTTTTATGTCTTGAACAAGGGATGATAGTTTCAACTTGTTTGCCTCGTCTCATCAGATACCATGAGTCCCTTTGTGGGAATAACGTTCAGATAACGCAATATCTCTTTTGAAATTTTTTGAAATACCGGCGCGGCTACAACACCGCCATAGATTTGCCCCTGCGGTTCATCAATAGCCACAACAATAGTAACTTCCGGATCATCCGCTGGCACAAAACCTATAAAAGATGACACATACTTCTTTACTGCATATCCCTTTGCCCCGATTTCTGCCTTTTGCGCAGTTCCTGTCTTACCTGCAACTGCAAAATCCTGCAAAGAGGCCTTTGTGCCTGTGCCGCCTTCGGCTACAACTGTTGTAAGTATCTGCGTTATCGTGTGCGCTATTTCAGGTGAAACAACCTGTCTGATAGGCGTAGGCTCATACCGATTTACCACATTACCTTTGTCGTCAATGATCTCCTTAACAAGAATTGGTTTCATCAATGTGCCGTTATTTGCAATGGCTGAAAGCGCCATAGCTAACTGAAACACCGTCACTGAAACTCCCTGACCAAAACATACAGTGGCGGCATCTATGTTAGTCCATCTATTATATGGCCTGAGCACACCACTAGCTTCTGACGGCACGTTTACTCCTGATTGTTGTCCGAACCCGAATTTTCGCAGGGATAAATCCAAATACTCCCTGTCGAGTTTTTGGCCTATTTTAACCGCCCCGATATTGCTGGACTTCTTGATAATATCTTGCAGAGAAAGCCAGCCGAATTTATGCACATCGTGTATCGTGTTTCTTCCTATGCTGTATACGCCGTTTTCACAATAAAAGGTCGATTCAGGCGTAAGGCTTCCCGCTGCCAGGGCTGTTGCGGCCAGAAAGACCTTAAAGGTTGATCCAGGCTCAAATGTGTCGGTAAAGACATGGTTGCGCCGGTTAGCAGGCACTGATTTCCAAAATATATTTGGGTTGTATCCTGGAAGATTAGCCACTGCCAGCAGCTCCCCTGTCTTAGGGGCTACTACAATTGCCATCCCCCCTTTTGCATTATGGGCGGATATCGCCTCTGCAAGGGCATTTTCAGCTATATATTGGATGTTTTTGTCGAGAGTCAGCACGAGATTATATCCATTGATCGGCTTAGTCTCTTGTGCAGAGTCGGTGAATATCCTCCCCATAGCGTCTTTAAGGATCGTGTCGTTTATAGGCTTTCCTTTCAGTGTAGAGTCAAACTCGTTCTCAAGCCCCTCCAAGCCGCAGCCATCTATATCAGTAAATCCAACAAGTTGAGCTGCAAGCCCCTTGTTGGGATAAAACCGCCTATTTTCTTTTACAAAGTCGATACCTGGAAGATTTAGCTCCGCTACTTTAGCGGCCTCTTTTAATCCTACATGGCGCTTGATCCACACAAAGCGCTTTTGAGATTTCAGCTTACAAAGTAATTCCTTTTGATTTATGCCCAGCGTATTCGACAATGCTTTGGCCGTAGCCTCTTTTTCTCCTATAAGTCTTGGATATGCGCATATTGATTCTATCTTCACGCTGAGAGCCAGCGCCGATAAATTCCTGTCACATATCGCGCCGCGTCTTGGTTGTTGTGTTCTTGACCATTCATACTGGCGAGAGGCCTTGCCGGCAAGTCGCGAGTCCTCGAATATCTGGAGTTGTACAGCCCGCGCCATAAGCGCTCCTATGGCAACAAAGAAAAATACGCTGACCAACATAATGCGAAACTGCAACCACTTGTTGGGGGGGGGGTTCTCTTTACTCATTTGATGAAAACCACTTGCCCAGGTTCAGGCATAACAAGCCCAAGCTGCATTGACGAAATCCGCATGATTCTTTCAGGCCTTCTAAGATGCGAAAGTTCTAGTTGCAGCTTTTCATTAGATGCCCTAAGTTCTGCCTCATGGTCCCGCTGTGAGGTGATCGTGTATCCTGTATGTATTGTCTCTACATGACACCAGGTATAAACAAACAGCTCAGCCATAACTAAAACAATCAGCGTCACTATAGTTGATATCTTCATGTCACCCTTCCTTTTTTCTAAAGCCGTTCCGCAGCCCGTAGTTTCGCGCTTCTTGCTTTTGGGTTTTTCGCTACTTCTGCTGCGCCTGGCTGTACTGGTTTTGAAGTCAATATGTTCATAAGCGGCTTCTTCCCGCAATTGCACTTGGGTATATCGGCAGGGCAGAGGCACCCTTTTTTAAACCGTGTTAAGGCGTTTTTTATAAGCCGATCCTCCAGGGAATGAAACGATATTGCCACAAATCGTCCTCTTGGTTTTAAATACTCAGGCATGGCATCAAGTAGAGCGCTCAATGATGAAAGCTCATCGTTTACCTTGATTCTCAAGGCTTGAAACGAGCGGGTGGCCGCATCTATATGTCTGGGCCATTGTTGCCGTGGTATGGCAGAGCGCACAATATTTGCCAATTGATCTGCGTAAAGTATTGGCCTTGTCTTGCGATAGGAGCAGATAGCATGGGCTATTCGGCCAGACCATCTCTCCTCTCCATATTTCCAGAAAATCTCTTTCAGGTCATTCCTTGAATATTTATTGACTATCTCAGCCGCTGTCAGCGGCCTATCATCGTTCATACGCATATCAAGAGGCTCATCTCGTAAAAAACTGAATCCCTTGCCGCTTTTTTCCAATTGGTAAAGCGAAATTCCCAGATCAACTACTATGCCGTCTACCGCATCAATTCCGGCTTCTACAAGGACTTCCCCAAGTTGAGCAAAGTTTGCATGAAACAAAAGAACCCGTGACCCGAACTCTTCCAAAAACAAGCGGGCGTTTTCAATTGCACACCGGTCGGCATCAAGTCCGATAAGAAGTCCGTCCGGCCCAGTATGTCTAAGTATTTCAATGGCATGTCCGCAGCCGCCTAATGTCCCGTCTACGTATATTTTGCCGCTGTTGCATCCAAGGGCGCTTATTGCCTCATTGAGCAGAACTGGAATATGCCGATTCATCAAAGTCCTAGCTCTGCTATCTCGTCTCTCATTTGTTTGTATGAGATAAGGCTGTTTTCAAATTCATTTTCTTCAGAATGCCATTTTTCTTTTGCCCATATCTCAAAATGATTAAGCACTCCTACGAGCACTATATCCTTTTGTATCCCCGCATATTCCCGCAGGGGAGGAGGGATCAAAATACGCCCTTGTTTGTCAAACTGACAATCGTAAGCGCCGCCGATAAAGAACCGGCGAAACCGGCGTATCGTGTCGCTTTTTACCGCCTTGTTTAATATTCGTTCCTCAAGTTTTTGCCATTCTTCAAACGGATACGCCTCAAGCGCGCCGTCCATTTTAGATATCATCAGTTTTTCAAAGGCGCTGGTGCGAAGAACGTCTCGAAATCTGGCAGGGATGATAATCCGGCACTTTGAGTCAACGGTATGAAACGAATTCCCTCGAAACATATTCAACTCTACTCCACTTTACTCCACTATTCTAGTAATAAATATAAAATCGGTAGCGATGTCAAGAATAAAAGCTAAAAAATCACCTGTAATTAAGGGGAGTTATTGGAATCTATATGTGGTGGTGTAAAGTGGATTAATAATACAATAGGTAGGGCGGCAAAAATCATCTTGAGGCAACATGTGGGGGTCAGGGTTGCGTCAAAGTAAAATTTGGCACAAATGATTATTGTAGCGGTCAAGGAAAAAAAACCTGCAAGTTTTGATGATATTGAACGGCAACTGTTAAAAGGCCTGTTTTTTTATGATTGCGATGATGCGTAGGCGTTTTCAGGCCAAAGAAATGCGTAGAAGCGGTTTTTGAGCAGATCAGGAACTGTGAGAAAGTCACAAGAAGCACACAGCGCTAAGCAGACTGATTAGTTCTTATCCCAAGAAAACTCAGAATATTGTTTGTCATATGAGCGCAGCGACGCAGAGCGCTGGCGATATTGGCGACCCCCGCCAATCGTAGCAAAGAAATGGAGTAACCGTTCACGGGCCGGGTTACGGGTTCATGCTGGGTTTTTAAGATGCTCACTGAAAATTAAAGGAACCACTACAACAAGGGTCCAGAGTTTTTTTGCCACGCCTCCAAGAAAAAACGTGCGTTCCATCTCCTGATGGGTTATGCTTTAGGAATGGATACAGTCGTAACATGCCGAGGCCGATCAGTCAGCAGACAAGACATAGCCACCATCACGAATATTGTTGCCGCATATCCCGCCAAGAGCAGGCGCTTTATCTCTCAGGAAGTATGCAGGACCTGGAACTGGCGGCAGTCAAATGGCGTTCTGAAGGATATGGTTTGCCGCAGAAAGCCGACAAAGCTAATCGTTGACCAGACCCCT
>JAZDIE010000084.1:0-7381 GCA_043805295.1 Pseudomonadota bacterium | reverse complement strand
TCTAGCCTGGGTGCTTGAGTCCGCAGGGCTTGATCCAGGGTTTATGATCGGCGGAATCGCCCGCAATTTTGATCAAAACTATAAAAATGGCTCAGGCCAATATTTTGTCATAGAAGGGGATGAATACGACACAGCTTTTTTCGATAAGCAGCCTAAATTTTTGCACTATACACCCTCCCGCGCAATCATCACCAGCATAGAGTTTGACCATGCGGATATCTACAATGACCTGGAGCATGTAAAAAAAGCTTTTTCGGATTTTATTCGCCTTATGCCAAAAAGCGCTCTGCTTGTAGGTTGCAAAGACTATGCTGCGTTAAATGGGGTTGCACAAGATGCTGCATCATGCAGGTTCACTTCATATGGAACCAGTGAAGGCTCTGAGTGGCGCCTTAGAGATATCGTCTGCGGGCCTGAATGGACGTGTTTTTCTGCGGTCAGTGCCGGAGATGTGATAGGAAATTTCAAAACAAGACTTATGGGCGAGCATAATGCGCTTAATGCCCTTGCGGTTATTGTTGTGGCTTCTGACATTGGGCTATCATACGAAACAATATACAAAGGACTTGAGACTTTTGGCGGGGTTAAGCGAAGACAGGAGATTCGTGGAGAAAAAAGAGGGGTTACTGTTATAGACGATTTTGCCCATCACCCACGGGCGGTGTACGAAACTATTAGCGCGGTTTCATCTTGTTACCCTGATCGGCGCATGATCGCAGTTTTTGAGCCAAGGAGTAACTCCAGCAGAAGGAATACTTTTCAACAGGAATATTCAAAGGCTTTTGACAAGGCGGATATCGTATGTATTAGGGATCCTCCCTTGCTTGAAAAGATCCCTGTAAATGAGCGCTTCTCATCAGAAAGGCTGGTCAATGATTTGATTGCAAGAGGAGTAGCTGCATACCATTTCAAGAACGCGGATGAGATTATTGCATTTCTTGTCGCCAATGCCCGGTCCGGCGATCTAGCGCTTATTATGTCAAGCGGCGGATTTGAAAATATCCATGAGCGTCTCCTTGATGCTTTGTAGATCAGCCCCTCTGGTTCAGAAATAAAGGCTAAGTATATGCACAATGACCTAGAAAACAAATACCTTCTTTCAGCCTTTAACGCCTTTAATAGAAAAATCCTCATAATCTCTCCTGATTTCAAGATTCTAACCGTCAAAGGTATTAATATTGGCGTACAAGACTATGATGATCTCAAGGGGGAGATATGTTATCAGGTTTTTGCCAGTCGCCTTTCTCCCTGCGCGCACTGCCCTGCAAGCAAGGTTCTTACTACACGCAAACCAGCGTTTCAGGATGTGCTCTACAATTCCACCCGGCCATGGGAGATGTCCTGTTTTTTTTCATATCCAATCCTTGCGGGTGATGAAATTGATGCGATTGTAATGATGGATTTTGATCTCCCTGTACAAGGATTGCTGGAAGGGGCGTTGCAGCAATCCAACTTATTGCTGAGAAACCTTATTCTTAGTTCAGTAAATGGGGTGATTGCGGTGGACAAGGCCGGCCAGATTCTTATGTTTAACGAAGCTGCTTCCAATATTCTTGGCTACAGAATCGACGAGGCTGTCAATCATCTTAATGTGCGGGACATCTATCCTGAAAACGGCGCATATGAGGTTATGGAAAGGCTTCGTGGCGATGATTGGGGAGGATGCGGAAAACTCAAGGCATATCAAGTATATGTCAGGAAAAAAAGCGGGGATATTATTCCTATTAGTCTGGATGCGGCCATAGTCTATGAAAAGGGTCGAGAGGTTGCCACCATAGGATATTTTCATGACTTAAGCGAGTCGCTCAGGATAAAAAGGGAATTGGAAAAGACACAAATTCAGCTTCTGCAGGCGGAAAAGATGTCCTCTCTAGGAAAACTCTCTGCAGGTGTGGCTCATCAGTTGAATAACCCTTTGGGCGGCATAGTACTTTTTGCCAAACTGATGCTTGAAGAGTATGATCTTCCTGATAAGGCTCGGCAAGATCTGGATCGCATACTGAAAGACGCCGAGAGGTGCCGTGATACGGTTAAGGAACTGCTGGAGTTCACACGGCAGACCCGGCAGCATATGCAAGAACATGACTTGAATAGGGCGATTAATCGAACCTTGTTTTTGCTTGAAAGCCAGACTCTATTTCAAAATATTGAGATTGAAAAAAAACTTGATTCTTCTCTTCCCCTTGTGCCTTGTTATATTCAGCAAATGAATCATCTGGTTATGAACATTGTCCTTAATGCAGTTGATGCTATGGAGGGGAAAGGAAAACTAATGGTTGAGACCGCCCTTTCTTTCCAAAAGGACAAGATATATATCAGGATATCAGACACCGGACCAGGAATCCCAGATCATGTTCTTCCCCATATTTTTGAACCGTTTTTTACTACAAAGGAGGCGCGTAAAGGAACAGGGCTTGGCCTCAGCATTGTTTACAATATTGTTGAAAATCATAATGGCTACGTAGTCGCATGTAGCGACAAGAAGGGGACAACGGTTAGTATAGAGCTTCCTCTTAAGAAATTGGAAAAGGAGAAAAGCAAGATTGGCAACTAACCTGGAGATACCGCGTATACTCGTTGTTGATGACGAAGAAAGCATCCGGATTGGCGCTGAAAGAATACTGAATCGAATGGGATGTAAGGTCTTTAAGGCATCAGAAGGAGAAGCTTGTCTTGAGCTTCTTAAAGAAAATAGAGTATCTGTTGTGCTCCTTGATCTTAAAATGCCTGGCCTTGATGGCATGGAGGTGCTCAGCCAGATAAGGGCGTTTGATGAGTCTATCCTGGTAATTATCATTACCGGATTCGCCACTATAGATACTGCTATCCAGGCTATGAAACACGGGGCCTATGATTTTATCCCCAAACCGTTTGAGCCGGATCAGTTAAGACTTGTAGTGGACCGTGCATTGGAAAAAGTCAGACTAACCAAAGAAGCGGAAAAACTTCAGGAAGAACGCAAAAAAACCCTGTCTGACCTTCATACTGAAAAGAGTCGCACACATACGATCATAGAGTCACTTCCAAACGGGGTTGTGGTAACCAACGCGCAAGGGCAGGTAGTCTTAATGAACCCTGCATTTCTATCGTATCTTGATCTTGATCCAAATTTAGCTCCAGGGAGGCCTATAGAGGAGTATGTGTCGGACAAAGGATTCTGTAAACTAATAATGGATATATCAGAGGGAAAACTCCTTGATCCAAATGAGGTTCCCACCTATGAGTTTTCCCCGGCAAAAGACAGGTATTTTATCGCCAGAGGGCGCCCGTTTTTGAGTGATGATAATGAGTGCCTTGGGGCGGTAGTAAATATCTCAGACGTGACAGCGATAAAGATTCTGGACAACTTAAAATCCGACTATGTAATCAAGGTATCACACGAACTCAGAGCGCCTCTTTCCACTATCCATGAACAGCTCGCTTTTGTGCTCAAAGGGTTGGTGGAAGAAGTCCCGGAAAAAGATATTCATATCCTTTCCCGCGCAAAGGAAAAAACACAGGGCTTGATCTCCCTTATCGGAGATCTGCTTGATCTTTCTCGTATTGAGGCGGGAAACGTCTTACAGCAAACAAGGTCTATATGCATTGAGAGTTTATTGAAAAACATTGTTGAATTTCTGGATACCCGCGCAAAAGCAAAAAATCAGGCGCTCATTTTGGAAACGCCAGGAGAAAAACTTCCTGCTATTGAGGCTGATCCTCAGGCGCTTGAAAGTATTTTCGGAAATCTCATTATTAACGCTATCAATTATACTGAAGAAAACGGCGAAATACGTGTTAAGGCAGACCTGAACAAAGATGCCATCCGGGTCCAGGTAGCAGATACAGGATTCGGCATTGAGGAGAGATTTCTTGATAAGATTTTTGTGAGGTTCTTCAGGGTAAAGAATGAAAAAACCCGCCTCATTACCGGCACAGGCCTTGGATTACCCATTGTAAAGGGTCTGCTTGATGAGATGGGGGGGACAATACAGGTACAGAGCACCCAAGGAAAAGGGAGCACGTTTACCGTGAATATTCCGGTTAAGTGCCTAAAGTGAACTAAAGTTTAAAGTGCCTAAAGTTATTTAAAATGGGAATTCCTATGCTATCCGGTTATACCGGCAAAACGTTCGTAAAACAAAAACCAAAGGAGGCAAAACAGATGAAAAAAGTTGGAATAATTCGTTGTCAGCAAACAGAAGATATATGCCCTGGAACAACTGATTTTAAAATTACTTCACAAGGGAAGTTTGCATTTGAAAATACTGGTCCAGTTGAAATTACAGGATTTGTCAGTTGCGGTGGATGTCCAGGAAAAAGAGCTGTGGCCAGGGCAAAATTGATGGTTGAACGAGGAGCAGAGATCATTGTCTTTGCTTCATGTATTTCAAAAGGAAATCCGATTAGTTTTCCGTGTCCTCATTACAATGAAATGAAAGCTGCGATTGTCAATAAGATTGGGCCTGACATTACAATACTTGAGTATACGCACTGAATATAGCGGCAATCCTTGCCGTCTCGCAATAAGGATAAATTAATTGTGTCTGTTCAGTATATGGATGATGACGCCAGAGAATAATCTATGCGTCAAGAGCGCCATCCCTTGGAGGAACTGCAACTGTTTCGACATGCCCGGGTTGCGTAGCGCGAATAAAGGACACCAGTTGTGCCAAGTCCACAGCATGATCGCGGTTATAGTCGGAGCTTTCACCCCGCAATCTCCAGCCTTGTTGACAAGAGACTCGACTATTAAGGTTTACATGCCCTTTTCGCTGGTATCAGTTGTTGGCATAGATCATATCTTTATGCGGCCTGCAAGACCTGGGCAAACTCGTCTGGCTGTGACCATCGCGTGACGGTTGAGAGTTGTTCAGCCAACCGGAAATCTTCGTCACTCCAGACGTCCACGGTATCATCAAATAGAGAAACAAAGCTTAACGCCTCAGTGCCTGTCGCCACAAGGTAATTGAGATCATAGAAAGCGGTATGAATTTGGTGCACGACGCTTTTAGCCGCTGAACGGCTGCCTGTGCTCAGCACATAGACAAGTGAGCTGCGCTGAATTGCCCGGACATGAAAATCCGGCGTCCACATCCTGCCAGATCGCCCTGTGAGTTTTTCCCCGCGATCAAATCTAAACTGGCGTTCTGAGAGGAAGTCGGCTACTTCATCGGTGACAGACGCTACCGAGCGTGTGCGTAACGTGAACCAAATATCCGACACTCGCAGTGAGGCCTGAGCCACGCGGAATACGACCTCGGCCAATTGCTCACTAGGCCGGCAACGCGCCAGCAACATACCTCTGTAGAACTCCACGCCGTGCGTCAGGCAGGCGTCTTCGATTAGCATTTTTTGTTTAGGTGATCGTTTCAACGAAACGGTTTGCATTCGCAGCCATCGTGTCGTCTCTCCGAGGTCGGAAACCAATATAATATCATCCTGTGACTTGCAAAAAACATCTATGTTGTCACCGTCAGGATACAGGTAAGGCGTGCGAATGCGGTGATATTCACCATGCGGCGCACAGGTAAACAGCGCGCCCAGCCCATTGGAAAACTCCTGGCAGATATTGATTTGTCTCATAAAAACGACTCTCCTTGTAACTGTAACGCGGTCAGGTTTCCATTGTGCGTCAACTTGATTTCGGCGCAAAACTCTTTCCATACAGCAACCGGATCAGAAGGAGGCGCAGTAATATCGTTTGGCACATACGCTTCTTTGTCATGGAACTGCTCCGTCCATTTATGTTTATGCTTTTCCCCTACCTGATTGCACTGTGGATTGTGGTGGTCTTTGCCAATGTCCAGGCCATAAACCCGACCTTCAGTTTTAAGAATCAACATGTACGACAAGGCTTGTATAAGCGGATTATAGCTGCCCCGAACAAACAGCGGCCAGCCTGCATCCGACTGAACCTCTGCCCTGAATTCGACCGAAGGCGAGTGGTCTTCATCTTCCTGCCAGGCAATGTCGTCTGTGATTCTTTTGGAGTGGTCGTTTAAGATCGTTTCAAATTCGGTGTTGGTTAGAGTCATCTTTCTTCCTTTTGCTCCAAGTCCACAGCATGATCGCGGTCATAGTCGGAGCTTTCATCCCGCACGTATCCCGCCTCGTTGACAAGAGACTCGACTATTAAGGTTCCCATGCCCTTTTTACTGGTATCAGTTGGTTTCATAAGTTTTCCTGATTTTCAATCTCGTTCACCCAGTTGTTTCGTGTCAGAACATCAACGCTGTTTGATACTTCTCATGCCGATAGCGGTGCCAAAAGATGAGCGCCTGGCGATTTCCGCATCGCACCATAGACAGCCATCGGCAATATTGTTTTCTGTGTCATTAAGTTCAATATAGCATAATCACCTTAAAAACTCAGCCCATTCTTTCTTGCCAATACGCTGATTGACTGGGTATGGAGTATAATATATGGTAGTTTTATGCTGAAAATACATATACTCCCCGAATCACTTTCAAATAAGATCGCCGCAGGAGAAGTGGTTGAACGGCCCGTCTCTGTTGTTAAAGAGCTGGTAGAAAACTCAATTGATGCGAAAAGCACTCGTATAGCAATTGAACTTAACCAGAGCGGAACCGGCCTGATTCAGGTTTCAGATAATGGGATTGGAATGCCTAAAAAAGACGCGCTACTTTCACTTGAAAGGCATGCAACAAGTAAAATTGTCGGCGTTGAAGACCTGTTCAACATAAAAACTTTAGGTTTTCGTGGCGAGGCGCTTCCAAGCATAGCCTCTGTATCCCGCATGGAGATGATAACCAGATCAAAGGAAAACGACTCAGGGACGCGCATAACAATTTCTGGCGGAAGGATAGAAAAAGTGGACGAGACCGGCGCGCCGATCGGTACTATGATATCTGTTCGAGATCTGTTTTTTAATATACCGGCGCGCCGCAAGTTTCTGAAAAGCAATCAAACAGAGCTGGGGCAGATTACTGATTTTATCACCCATACCGCCCTTGCATACCATGACATACACTTTACCCTTATACATAACCAATCAACAATAGCTGATTGGCCTGAAACAAACCATATTTCTCACAGGGTCGCTGGCGTTCTTGGGATAAAATTATGGGAAACAATGCGCGAGATCAACCTTCAGGCTGAAGATATACAAGTAAGCGGCTTTGTCTCGGTTACGACTAATGGTTTTAGATCTACGAAACGAGGCTTATACGTATATGTAAACAACCGCTTCATACGGGATAAGGTAATTTATCATGCTATTATGGAGGCTTATAAAGGAAGACTAATGTCCGGATTGTTTCCTGTAGCTATAATATTTGTCGCTGTTTCTCCTGCGGAAGTTGATGTAAATGTACACCCTGCAAAAAACGCTGTCAGATTCGCATTCCCAGAAAAGGTTCATAATGCAATAGTTGATGCA
>JAZDIE010000083.1:0-2020 GCA_043805295.1 Pseudomonadota bacterium | reverse complement strand
GCTCCAGCCGGGTTTCCGGAAACGCCGTGTTCTTTCCCACTGACGTGGAGAAAGCTATCGTTTATTTTAATGCCATGGCCGGACCGTACATGGATAACATCTCTGACGAGATGGTACGGGTATGGGCAGAAGAAATGTACAATAACAAGGCTTGGCTGCAACGCTTCAATCAATTAAAACATGTTAGCAATATTTTCCCTGTAGAAAAGATTTAGATACAGGAGAAGAATAATGACAAACAGTAAATATAAAAAACTTTTCGAACCTACGAAAATCGGCAAAGTGCAGCTTAAAAACCGCCTGGTCAAGACAGGTGCGCAGACTTATTTATTTGATTCCGGAGCACATAGAATAAGCAGTCTGGCAAAGGCTTTCTATGGAGCTGTGGCAAAAGGCGGCGCAGGCCTGGTAATAGTGGAAACACCAGCAATGGAATGGCCGTTGGCAGAAACAGGCGACCGCCGTTTTCGAGTTGATGATGACAAATATATTAAAGATATCCGTGAGCTCACTGATGCAATCCATAAATACAACTGCCCTACATTTGTGCAATTCTACCACCGCGGGCCGTGGGGGGGACTTTTTCAAAATAATCAACTACTGGCCAAAAGAGTAGCAGCTTCCGCTGTTACTTTAAGTACTTTAAAATCTGAATTTGACGTGCACGAGGAAGAACCGCCAAAAGCCTTAACAATCACAGAGATTGAAGAAATTACAGAAAGATATATAAGCGGTGCGCTGAGAGTGGCCGAGGCCGGGTTTGACGGCCTTGAGATCAATACAGCCGGAGATCACCTGGGTCATACGTTTTTATCACGTTTCTGGAATAGACGCAGCGATAAGTACGGCGCTCAGAATATGGAAAACAGAACCCGTTTTGTTGTAGATATATTGCGCGGGATCAAGAAAAGAGTAGGACATGATTTCCCGGTGCAGATACTCATGAACGCCCTTGAAATCGGGGCAGGCGAAGAAAGTTTAAATATTGAAGAAGCAAAAAAAATCGCTAAGATATTTCAAGAGGCCGGGGTCGATTCCCTGCATATAAGGTCCCACTGGCTCGGTGTGCACCAGGGATCTTTCTGTCATGAAATGCTTTTTTACCCTGAGACCCACATCCCTTTAAAAGAATTCCCGAAAGAAATGGACTGGAGCAGGAGGGGGCCTGGGGCAAATGTGCCGTTAGCAGCAATAATAAAAGACACTGTTTCAGTGCCAGTCATGACCGTAGGCGGACTTGATGCGGACCTCGGAGAGAAGGTATTGCGTGAGGGTAAAGCAGACTTGATTGGCATAAACAGGCGTTTTTTCGCCGATCCTGAGTACCCTAACAAGGTAGCCGAAGGAAGACTCGATGATATCGCACCCTGCACGCATTGCGGAAACTGCAATAAGGGGTACAATGAACCACGGCACTGCAGGATCAATGCTTCTTTTGGAACTGATCAGTATGAAGTCACAAAAGCCGCAAAGAAAAAGAAGGTACTAGTGGTAGGCGGAGGGCCGTCCGGGATGCAAACTGCCAGGATAGCAGCCATGAGAGGGCATGATGTAACACTTTTTGAGAAGGGGCCTTATCTGGGAGGGTCTTTGCCGCTTGCTGCTATGGTAAAGGGGTTTGAAGTGGAGGATCTGCCGTCTTTTATCCGGTTTTTCAAAAGACAGATTGAAAAGCTGGGTGTAAATGTCCACCTTTCCAAAGAATTTACGCCTTCAGATATTGATAAAATCAAACCGGATGTTGTGGTGCTGGCATTAGGCGGTATCCCAACGCTTCCGGAAGTACCTGGAATCAACAGGCGCAACGTGATCAAAAGCGCCGACCTGTATGGCATTCTCAAATTTCTTATAAGATTTTTAGGGCCAAAGCCGTTAAGATTTTTAACCAAAATCTGGATGCCTATCGGGATAGATGTAGTGATCATAGGCGGCGCCATACAGGGCTGCCAGTTAGGAGAGTTTCTGACCCAACGGGGTAGAAAGGTAACAATCGTGGATACTGAAAAAGAACTGGGCAAGT
>JAZDIE010000082.1:0-9494 GCA_043805295.1 Pseudomonadota bacterium | reverse complement strand
AGAAGATATTGGAGATGAATTATATGAAATTATAGATATTGAGCCAGGAAATACATTTAATAAACAATATTGTATAGCCCTTGATATAGGTACAACAACAGTATGTGGAGAGTTGATAGATATATATTCAAATAAGGTAATAGCATCGGCTGCAACATATAATAAACAAATTGAATGTTGCGGTGATGATGTTATTACAAGGATTATTTTTGCTAAAAAACAAGGGGGAAAGAAAAAATTACAGGAAGCTGTCGTATATTCAATTAATAAAGTAATTAAAGATATTATTGCTGGTTCCGGCGTGTCTAAAAAAGACATACTTTTTATTACATCTGCTGGAAATACGACAATGACACATCTTCTACTTAAAATAGAACCTAGATATATTAGAGAAGCGCCGTATATACCGGCAACGCGCTCTTTTCCATCTGTCAGCGCTCAAGAGCTTGGTATAAAAGGGATGAATAAAGCCAAATTAAGAAGCTTTCCCGCTGTCTCAAGTTATGTTGGAGGAGATGTTGTTGCAGGTGTACTTGCAACAGGCATGTATAAAAGAGATAGAGAAGCTCTTTTGATAGACATAGGAACAAACGGCGAAATAGTGTTTGGAAATAGGGAATGGCTTATTTGTGCTGCATGTTCAATGGGTCCGGCGTTTGAAGGATGGGGAATTATTCATGGAATGAGGGCAGATACCGGAGCAATTGAAGGTGTAAAAATTAATCCTTACACCTTAGAGCCTATTATAATTACAATTAATAAGGGACGGCCAAGAGGAATTTGTGGTTCAGGATTAATTAGTCTTTTAGCAGAATTGGTATATGCCTCGGTCATAGATAAACAGGGAAAATTTATTGAAGATGTTAAATCAGATCGTATTAGAAAGACAGAAAACGGGTATGAATATATATTGGTAAAGTCAGAATATACTGATATATTTACCGATATTGTGATAACAGAGGCAGACATAGAAAATCTTATAAGGGCAAAGGCTGCATTATTTGCCGGAAGTCTTACATTGGTTGAAAGTGTAGGGCTTTCCCTTTCAAATATTGATCACATATTTATAGCAGGCGCTTTTGGTAGATTTCTTAATCTGGAAAAGGCAAAAATAATTGGGCTGCTTCCAGATATGCCTATTGATAAGTTCAGTTTTGTAGGTAATTCTTCCCTTGGCGGCGCAAGGGTTGCTTCTTTATCCAAAAGTCTTTTTAAAAAATCAGAAGAGATAGCCTTAAAAATGACCAATATTGAATTAAGTGAAAACCAGTTATTTATGAATAACTATATGGCTGCCTTGTTTCTTCCTCATACCAACTCCAATCTTTTCCCTGATGTAAACAGAAAAATTGCTGAAACAGAGGCGATGATACGAAATAAACAGGGATAATTTTTATGGGAAATATTATTGCAATTGCAGGAAAAGGAGGAACAGGCAAGACTACTATTGCTGGTTTTTTAGTAAGATATTTAGTCGAAAAAAGTATTATTCCAGTGCTGGCAGTAGACGCTGATCCGAATGCAAACTTAAACGAGGTTCTTGGTATTGAAATTAGCGCTACAATAGGCGAGGCGAGAGAGGGATTGAAAAAAGAAGTCCCAGCAGGGATGTCGCGAGACACGTATATGGAGTATAAAATACAACAATCTGTGGTTGAGGAGAAGGGATTTGATTTTATTGTAATGGGAAGGCCGGAAGGACCCGGATGTTATTGTCATGCAAATACGCTGCTTTCGAAGCATATCGGGATCCTTGCAGAAAATTATAAGGCTATAGTAATGGATAATGAAGCTGGCATGGAACATATAAGCAGGTTAGTAGCAAAGAACCCTGATATACTATTACTTGTTTCTGACCCCACGTTTCGTGGAATCCAGGCTGCTCAACGGTTGTTTCACCTTTCCAAAGAAATTGCGCTTAATGCAAAAAAAACCTGGCTAATTGTAAACCGTGTGAGGAAAGGAATTTCCATTGCTGTTGAACAGGCTATAACAGAGTCTGGCATTGAACTGGCAGGATATATTCCTGAAGACGAAGAAATTATTGAACGTGATTCAGAGCGAAGACCAACATCCCTTATATCGCAAAACTCAAAGGCTGTTTGTGCTATGAGGGGTATTTTTGATAAAATATTGATGGCCTTGTAAAAAGCCCATCTGCTGCGTTGCTCTTCGCCAATGAGTGGCTCAACGTACAGTAGGGGTTCAAAATGTTGAACTTGCAGGAAAAGGACGGCTTAAGCAGTATGACATCTCTAAAAAAAAGGCTATCACAGATACTCCTCTATGCCATAGAAAAAGGAGTTCAAGCAGGCGCATTAGTGGACGATAGACGATTGACCACGGACCACAGGCTGTCTTTAGAATTAGAGACCCCTAAAAATCCTGAACATGGCGACTTTTCCGCTAATATCGCCATGGTTATGGCCTCTTCCCAAGGTCAACCGCCGCGAAAGATCGCACAAATTATAATCAACCAAATTGTTGACACAGATAAGATATTGCAAAAAATAGAGGTAGCAGGCCCTGGATTCATCAATTTTGTTATCGCCAATAATTATTGGCAAGATACGCTTAAACAGATACAATCAAAACAGGATAACTATGGGGCCTCGGATCACGGAAAAGGGAAACGGGTGCTTATGGAATTTGTGAGCGCTAACCCCACTGGCCCTCTTCATGTTGGGCATGGAAGAGGCGCTGCGGTCGGGGACACCCTATGTAATATACTAAAGTTTAGCGGATATCATGTAGAAAAAGAATATTATATAAATGACTCTGGACGACAAATAAAGACATTGGGGTTATCAGTATTTTTGAGATATCAGGAGTTGTGGGGGGGTAAAGTCGAGTTTCCGAGCGACTGCTATCAGGGCGAGTATATACGTGGAATCGCAAAGACCATAGCAGAAAAGGATGGAAAGCGTCTGCTCGATCTGCCGGAGCAGGAGGGGATTTCTTTCTGCGCCAAACTTGCAAGCTCTGTTATATTGGAAGAGATAAAAGAGGATCTTAAAGATTTTGGAGTAACCTTTGACCAATGGTTCAGCGAACAGAGCTTGTTTGATGCCGGAGAGGTAGATCGGTTCATTGAGCAATTCCAAACCAAAGGTAAGATATATTCAAAAGAAGGCGCGCTCTGGTTCCGCACAACCGAACATGGAGATGAAAAAGACAGGGTAGTTCTTCGCGCAAATAATGCAATGACCTACTTTGCATCAGATATTGCCTATCACGCGCATAAGTTGAACAGAAATTTTGATCTGCTTATAGATATCTGGGGCGCTGACCACCATGGATACATACCGCGGGTACATGCGTGCATTGAGGCATTGGGATATAATAAGGAACGCCTAAAGATCATCCTGATTAATTTGGTTAACCTTCTGAGGGGTGGCAAGATTGTAGCCATGTCTACCAGGTCTGGAGAGTTTGTGCCTCTCCGGGTGGTCATAGACGAGGTTGGCAAAGACCCTGCCAGGTTTATGTTTCTAACCAGAAGGGCTGATAGTCCGCTTGATTTTGATTTAGAGCTTGCTAAAAAAAAGAGCAATGACAACCCTGTATATTATGTGCAATATGTCCATGCGCGAATATCCAGCATCTTGAAAAAGGCGCAGGAAGCAGGCATTTCAAATTTGAAATCTCAACTTCCCATTGATTTGACATTATTGTCAGAGCCGGAAGAAATTTCGCTTATGAAATGCCTGGAACGTTTTCCTGAGATAGTCTCAGAAAGCGCTAAATTTATGGAGCCTCACAGGATACCCGTTTTTCTTACTGAATTGGCTACGGCCTTTCATATATATTATAATAGACACAGGGTAATAACTGACCGGCCAGATCTTACAATAGCCCGTCTCTACCTCAATGAGACAGTGCGTATAGTAGTGAAAAACGGCCTTGTCCTTGCGGGTGTTTCAGCGCCTGAAACTATGTAAACATCAAGGAGTAGTTTGTGAAAAATAGACCGTGGCCAGCCGAAGTAATAGTAACTCCTAATTTTGACCAAGATGATATAGAGGTCGAGACAAACGACCAAGAACCGGAAAATGAACGTCCAGCAAAAAATCCCGATATTCTCCTTTCCCGCAAGGCAGGCATTTTATGGATTTGTGGCGTTGCGGCGGTTTCTGCATGGATGTTTTTTTTAGGAGTTATGGTTGGTCGCGGCATTTGTCCTGTACGGTTTGACGTGGAAGAACTCCAACAGCAATGGAGTACCTTTCAGGAGGAAATGCTTCGCAAAGAAATGACAGAGTCTAAAATTGAGGGTCAGACAGTAAAAAAACAAGAGCTTGAATTTTACGAGACGCTCACTGACAAAAAAACAGAGGCAAACAAAAGCGATTTATCTTCCATCGCTATTTATAACAAGCCATCGCCTTTACCAAAAGTTGGATCGCTTACCATTCAAGTCTCTTCCCTAAAAAACGCGGCAGCAGCGGACAAGGTCATTCACGAACTTCAAAAAAAGGGGTATGACACATATGCCGATACCGTAGATATCCCTGAACGGGGGATGTGGCACAGGGTATGTGTGGGACAATTCGCCTCTCATGAAGATGCTGACAAAATATGCCAGCGCTTACGGCAGTCAGAACATTTTGATCCTATTATAATAAAAACCTCTCGGACAATCCCAAAAACTGTTGACCTGCCTGTAAATCCAACCCCCCTAAATCCCCCCTTATCAGGAGGAAAGCCTTTAAGCGAACAGCTTGGCCTTCGGACAAACGGGGAGATTGGTCCAAAGGCCAAACCATGAACATTACAAAAAAAGAGATAGCTTATGTATCTAAGCTCGCCAGGCTCAAATTCTCTGAAAAAGAGGCGGAGCAATTTGCAATACAGCTCAGCAATATACTTTCCTACATAGATACACTGAACACACTGGATACGGCGGATATCCAGACTACATCCCATCCACTATCACTTAACAATATATTTCGGGATGATGAACCGCAACAGCCAGCGCAATCCTTACCCAAAACATCAATTCTTAACAGGGACACAATGCTTCAAAACGCACCAGAGTTAGAAGACGGCCAATACGTAGTCCCTAAAATCATCAGTTGAGACAACCTCATGCAGCTATTTGATCTAACTATCCACGAGGCCATTGATCTTCTTAAAAAAGGAGAGATAACCGCAAGAGAATTAACACTTTCCGTGCTGGAAAGGATAACTGAGGTTGAAGACCGTATCAGGGCTTATATCACTGTCACAAGAGACGAGGCGCTTTTGCAGGCTGACGAGGCTGACAAACAGATCCGTTCAGGCGAATTTTCGCCCCTTACAGGTATTCCAATAGCTGTTAAAGACATTATCTGCGTAAAGGGGATACGCACTACATGCGCGTCAAAAATCCTTGAAAACTTCATCCCCCCCTATAGCGCCACTGTTATAAATCGCTTAAGACAAGCAGGCGCGGTCATTATCGGCAAGACCAATCTGGATGAGTTTGCAATGGGTTCTTCAACCGAGAATTCCGCCATGCACACAACCTATAACCCCTGGGATGTTTCCCGGACACCCGGCGGCTCAAGCGGCGGGTCTGCTGCGGCAGTCGCGGCCCAAATGTGTCTGGCCGCGCTTGGAACTGACACTGGGGGATCAATTCGGCAGCCAGCGTCGCATTGCGGGGTTGTGGGGTTAAAACCAACATATGGCAGGGTTTCCAGATTTGGTCTGGTGGCCTTCGCCTCTTCCCTGGACCAGATAGGCCCAATGACAAAGGACGTGCATGACGCATCATTATTGCTTCAGGCAATCAGCGGACATGATCCGAATGACTCCACCTCTGCGCCGCATGTTGTGCCTGATTATCCAAAGCGATTATTTTCAAGCCTAAAAGGGGTTACAATCGGAGTTCTTACAGGATATGAAACTGAAGGAATGTCCCCTGATGTAGAGCATGCTGTGCAAAATGCCATAAGGGTGTTGCAAGACCTTGGGGCAAAATGCAGGGAGATTGTCCTTCCACACGCCAAGTATTCTGTCGCGGTATATTACTTGATTGCGCCTGCCGAGGCTAGTTCAAACCTTGCGCGATACGATGGCGTAAGATATGGCTTCAGGGATAAAGACGCAGACGACCTGTCGGATATGTACTGCAACACCCGCACCAAGGGTTTTGGGCCAGAGGTTAAACGCCGCATCATAATAGGCACTTACGCGCTCTCCGCCGGATATTATGATGCGTATTATGGCAAGGCCTCACAAGTGAGAACCCTCATAAACCAGGACTTTAAAAAAGCCTTTGAATCCTGTGATGTGATATGCGCTCCGGTCGCTCCTACGCCAGCGTTTCGTATTGGCGAAAAAACAGAAGATCCGCTTACCATGTATCTTTCAGATATCTTTACCATATCCGCAAATCTTTCAGGTATCCCCGGGATTTCTGTTCCGTGCGGGTTCAGCCAATCCCTGCCTATAGGACTTCAGATACTTGGCGATCATTTCCAGGAAGAAAAGGTTCTTCAGGTCGCATACCATTTTGAACAAGCTACAGACTATCACAAAAGACGGCCTGTTTTTTAGGCAAAAAGCCGACAGATGAAAGAGCAAGAATACAGATCCGCGGTCAACATTATTATCGTGGGATTGGTAATTAGTTTTGTCATGTTCGTTCTCACGCTGACCTGTGGGTTTTTGGTAAAAAGCCAGGCTATGGTAGCGGATGCTATTCATACCCTTTCTGATCTTTTTACGGATTTCGTGACCCTTTGGGGATTTCGGTATCTGAACATAGGAAAAGACGAAAAACATCATTACGGCCATGGAAAGATCGAGACCCTGTCAGCGATTTTTATTGGAGCGCTGATGATTATAACCGGCGTTTTAATAGCAAAGGAAGCTGTCTATGGCCTTTATTATAAAGAAGCGTTTAAACCATCATTAGCCGCCATCATCGTTACATTTTTTAACATCGTGTCTAAAGAGGTACTGTTTTGGTTTACAAAACGGATTGGAGAAAAGGTCAAAAGCGCTGTGGTGATAGGAAAGGCTTGGCACCATCGTTCGGACGCTTTTTCATCGTATGCAGTGCTTATAGGCGTTGGAGCAGCTTACATAAAGCCTGAATGGGCATCTATGGATTCATACGTAGCGCTGATTGTATCGTTTTTTATCTTTTGGATTGCCTGGAAAATTGCCTGGAACGGCGTAAAAGAGATTGTGGATACTGCTCCGCCTCAAAAGGTTATAGAAAAAATCAAGGAAGCAGCCTTAAAGGTTCCAGGGGTTAGGCAAGCCAGTAATATTCGGGCGAGACATTCTGGAAATAAGATCATTGTAGATTTTACTATTGAGGTCGATCCCTTAATAACAGTAATGGCTGGCCATGCAATAGCAACAGAGGTGGAAGTAATGGTCTCTTCAGGTATTGAAGATATAATGGACGTGCTGGTGCATGTTGAACCGGCAAAGGCCTATTGAATATGGGAGTTATCGCATCCGTATAAGCGGCTCTTGTGCCCGCTGGACGCTGTATTAGAACCAGATGAGGATGGCTATATTGCACGCACTGCTGAAATCCCCCTTTACGGCACAGGCGATACCCCCGAAGAGGCCATACAAATTCTTAAGAGAGAGTTAGAATCTCCCTATGATAACTTGCTAGAAAATGATCAATTCACCGAAGAATGGCTCAGAAGCAAAGGCTTTCTGATAAAGTTGTCCCTTTCGATGATCTACTGGCATGTCCTTTGGACAGGCAGAAAGATGAGATCATAATCAAGGCATAAATTTCGGGTGATTAATAAAAAACTACGAGATGTATTTATCTAAAAGCCCCATTTCTTTTAAAAAGATATGGGGCTTTTTTATTCCTGCAAGGAAAGATTAGTCTATAGAATACCGAACGTAGTATAAGATAGCTTTTTATGAGTTCATCAATACCTGACAAAATAAGAAATCTATTAAAAAAAACCTATGCGCCATTTTTTGGCTCATTCGGAAAAATCACTTCAATCCAGGAAGGGCTTATCCCGCTTATCATGAGCGGTAAAAACGCATTCGGAGTTTCGCCTGCGGCAAGCGGAAAAACTGAAGCAGCTCTGGCGCCATTTGCGGAACTCATGCTTCAATCAAAGTCTCCAGCTCTTGGCATCCTTTATATAGCGCCCACGCGAGCGCTTATAAACGACATTGCGCTAAGGATACGCGCCCCGCTTTTAACGCTTTCTCTTGATATAGCAGTCCGGACAGGAGACAGGCCGGAACTAAACACCCGGCAGCCGGAACATCTATTGCTTACAACACCTGAGTCTTTTGATTCCCTCCTGTGCCGGTATCCCAAGATATGGAATCAGACCAGGTTCGTGATTATTGATGAGATTCATCTGCTGGATAATACCGCAAGGGGTGATCAGCTTAGGGTATTAATCAGAAGGCTGGAACTACTGAAGGCCGCGCATTCTCTCCAATATTGCGCCCTCTCTGCAACAGTTAGCGACCCTGAAGGCATGGCCCAGCGATACTTTTCTGATTTTACCGTTATCTCGGCCAGCCAGGAAAGGACTATAACCGACCATCTTGTTTCAGATATCAAGGCCGTAGTCGGATTTTTAAGGGAAGAGCGCCGCCACAAGGCCATGATTTTTTGCAATAGCCGAAAAGAGACTGAAGAGCTTGCCCGCGAGTTAAAAAAGCTTTGGCCGGCTGATCGTATACTTGTGCACCATGGAAGCCTTTCGAAAAAGGAGCGGGAGGGCGTGGAGCATACGTTCAGGTCGTGGCAATGGGGCCTGTGTGTATGCACTATGACTATGGAGCTAGGCATAGATATTGGCAATATCGAGGCCGTAGTCCTCTACGGTCCTCCGCCTACTACCTCTGCTTTTCTCCAGAGGATTGGGCGTGGAGGCCGAAGATCACACCAGATGGTTGTTGTAGGATGCTACCGGAACGATCCTGTGGAGAGATTTCAGTTAATTACAATGGGCGGGTTGGCTCAGGCAGGGATAGTTGAAAAAAAAGAATACATTCCTAATCTGTCTGTATGCGTTCAGCAGATATTTTCTCTTTTATACGGCCACCCCCAGGGGCTTACAGATGACCTGCTTTGGGAGATTATATCTCTGCTTACTGAATACAACATCTTTAAGGAGATCATTTCTCATCTTGAACAAACAGGCTTTGTTGAAAGAGCTTCCCAAAGGTGGCGTGCGACCGGCAAACTAATGGACTTGGGCGCGCGAGGGTTTATTCATTCAAACATAGCTCAAACAAAAGAATATCGTGTCATAAGCGCTGCTACAGGTAAAGAGATAGGCGGGCTATATATCGAGGCTACAGTCGGAGGCCAATTCATCCTTGCTGGCAGGACATGGAAAATCCTTCAGATAAAGTCGAGAGCAAAGGTTCTTGTTGTTGCAGCGGAGCAATCTGACCAAGGCGAGGCAAAATTTGCAAAACGATGTTCAAACGGCGCGTTTGCGCGGTATCTGCCAAAGACGTTTTAGCGCCCGGCCAATCCGTCAGGGTTTGGC